>JAYUAG010000415.1:0-3632 GCA_043741475.1 Thermoflexaceae bacterium
GCGACGACATGGCCTACGCGCGGCGCGTGGCGGAGCTGTTCCACACGGATTCGCACGAGCGTCTGCTCGCGGCGGACGTGATGGAACTGCTGCCGAAACTGGTCTATCACATGGACGAACCGGTGGCTGACCCGGCGATCGTCGCCAGCTACCTGGTCTGCCAGGCGGCCCGCGAAACGCTCACGGTGTTGCTCTCCGGCGTGGGCGGGGACGAACTCTTCGCCGGTTATCCGCGGACGAAGGCGATGAGCCTCGCGCGCTACTTCAACCTCGCGCCGGGGGCGGTAACGGCGCCGCTGATCGACCGGCTGCCGGCGTCGCGCCCGGGTCCGCTCAACGCACCCTTGCGGAACCTGAAGAAGCTGGCGCGGTCGTCGGCGCTACCGTGGGCCGAGCGCTACCTCGGCTTCGGCACGTACTTCGACGACGAGGAGAAGGCGCGCCTCTATTCGCCCGCGATGCGGGCGGCGACGGCCGGCTTTGACGCCTATGCGGCGCATCGCCGCCACCTGGGGCGGGTTAGCGGCGAGCATCCCCTGAACCAGCTGCTCTACCTCGACCTGAAGACGTTCCTGCCGTGCCTGAACCTCGCGTACACGGACCGCACATCCATGGCGACCTCGATCGAGACTCGCGCGCCGTTCCTCGACCACGACTTCGTCGACCTGGCGGGCCGGGCGCCGCCGGAGCTCAAGCTTCGCCGGTTCTCCGCGAAGGATGTGTTGAAGCGCGCGGGGGAGAGCCTGCTTCCGAAGGATGTAGTCTGGCGCAAGAAGGTGGGTTTCCGCGCCCCGGTGCGCGCGTGGCTGGCCGGGCCCTTGCGGCCGATGGTCGAGGACTTGCTCTCGGCGGAGCGCGTAACCGCGCGCGGAATGTTCGAGCCGGCCGAGGTGCGAAGGGTGATCGAGGGCCAGCGCAGCGGACGGGAGGACAACGCGCTGAAGGTCTACCAGCTGTTGACGCTGGAACTCTGGCAGCAGGCGTTCATGGACCGTGGCGCGGGCTCGACGGCGCTGGCGGCGCCCGCGACCGCCTGATGCGGCGCCCCTGCCGACCCTGACGGCGTATGCTCCTGACCGCCGCGACCGCGGCCGGAGTCGATCGAATGGGAGCACGTACTGGCGCTCAGTTTCTCGCCGGCCTGAAGGACACGCGCGAGCTCTGGCTCGGCGACGACAAGGTCACGGACATCGCCGCTCACCCGGCGCTGGCAGGCGCGGCGCATTCGGTCGCGGCGCTGTTCGACCTTCAGCACGCGCTCGCGGACCGCTGCCTAATGCCCGATCCGGAGACGGGTGAGCCAATAAATCTGAGCCACATTCAGCCGAAATCGAAGGAAGACGTCCTGCGGCGGCACGACTGTCTGCGCGCGCAGGCGGAGTATTCGGCCGGGATCATGGGCCGGTCGCCGGACTACATGAACGTGACCTTCGCCGGGTTCGCGGCGCACAACAGCCCGTGGGCGGCGAACGGCAACGAGCAGGGCGCCGCCAACCTCGTCGAGTTCCAGAAGGAGCTGAGGCGCAAGGACCTCTCGCTCACCCACACGATTATCAACCCGACGGTGGACCGCGCGATGGGCGATGCGCCGGCGCCGGGCAACGATATAACCTTGCGGAAGGTTGACGAGACGACGGACGGGATCATCGTCCGCGGCGGCAAGATCCTGGCGACGCTCGCGCCGTTCGCGGACGAAATCGCGGTCTACCCGGCGCACCCGTTGCCCCCAGGAACGGAGGCGTACGCGCTCAGCTTCTCCATCCCCATGACTACGCCGGGGCTGAAGTTTCTCTGCCGGGACAGCTATTCGCGGCCCACGAACGCGTTCGACTACCCCATCTCGAGCCGCTTCGACGAACAGGACGGCTTCGTCATCTTCGACAACGTGCTCGTGCCGCGGCGCCGGGTCTTCATCGATGGGAACCTCGACGTGAACAATTCGGTGATGGCGACGAGCTGGGCGCCCAACATCAACCAGCAGACGATGATCCGCGCGCATACGAAGCTGGAGTTCGCGCATGAGCTGGCGAGTCGCATGGCTGGCGCCCTGAACGACAACCGTCCCCAGACGCTGGAGATGCTGGGAGAGATCTGGTGCTACGCCGAGTTCGCGCGCTCCGCCATCCTCGCCGCTGAGACGAACTCGATGGAGTATGGGGACGGCGCCTGGTTTCCGGACGGACGGCCGTTCTCGGCGTTGCGGTCGATGCTCCCTCAGTGGTTTCCGCGCGTGAACGAGATCCTGCAGCTGATTGGTAGCCACAACCTGCTGGCCGTCGCCTCGGATGGGATGCTCCGCGACGCCACGTTGCGCCCCGAGATCGACCACCTGTTGCGTGGCGCGAACGACGTTTCCGCCGAGGAGCGCTCACGCATCTTCCGGCTGGCGTGGGACTTTTCGGGGAGCGCGCTCGCCAACCGCGTCGAACTGTACGAGCGTTTTTACCTGGCCTCCGGGCCGCGGAACATGCAAAACGCTCAGCGGCGGGCGGACCGCACGGCCGGCGCGCGCGTCCTCGATGGGCTGCTTGCCTGGAGGCCTGATTGAGCACTCGACCGGACGCTGGTCGCGGTTCGAATCGCCAGTTACCCGCCTGTACGGGTGACAAGCGTGGGCCGGATCCTGTAGAGTCGAAGTAACGGTGCACAGACAGAAAAGGAATCAACGAGAGATGACAGATGCAACGATAACGGGCAGGCCCACGATGCTTGGGCACATCGCCCTCCGCGTCCGTGACGTCGACCGCGCGGCGAAGTTCTACAACGAGGTGCTCGGACTCGACGTGAAGATGCAGGGCCGGGGCGTCGCGTTCCTCGGCATCCGCCCGGATGCATCGCACGAAATCGCCCTGTTTCCCTTGCCTGCGGATGCGCCCGGGCCCGACCCGGAGCGCGTCGGCATGTACCACATGGCCTGGGAGATGGCCTCGTTCGCCGAGCTGGAGGGCCTTCATGCCCGCCTCAAGGAGAAGGGCGCGAAGATCGTTGGCTACAGCGACAACCAGTGCAACGTGATGTTCCACGACCCTGACGGGAACGAACTCGAGGCGATCTGGGAACCGACCGCTGAAGAGACCGAGCACGCGAAGCAGCCCGGCGCCGAACCACTCCCGAAACTCGCGCACTAACCCAACACTGTCAAACCGCCCCGCGCGCCGCCGAGCGGCGCACCCAAGAGCCCTGGAGGAACCCCAATGGCAGACACGAAGATCACAGTCAACGCGAGCGGCCCTTACATCATCCGCGGCCCGATCGAGCTCCTCGATGGCAGCGGCGCCGCCTGGAAGATCGAGCAGGAGGTCGTCGCCCTTTGCCGCTGCGGCCATTCCGCCAACAAGCCCTTCTGCGATGGCTCGCACCGCACGAACGCGTTCGACGCAGACACCCGCGCCCCGGCCTGATCAGGCCCGACGCGAAAGGAATCCCCGGTTTGGAGCACGCTCCCGTCCCCTCTATCTTTCTTGCCCATGGCTCGCCGTTCCTTCTCGACGACCAGGAATGGGTAGACCAGCTGCACGACTGGGCGCATGACCTGCCCCGGCCCAAGGCGGTGCTCATGATCTCCGCCCACTGGGAGGAGCGGCCAGTTACGCTCGGCGCGACGACCACCGTGCCGCTGATCTACGACTTCT
>JAYUAG010000416.1:0-8443 GCA_043741475.1 Thermoflexaceae bacterium
AGGAACTGATCGGGCGCTTCACCCGGGAGCGGGTTGCCGATGCGCGTCACCAGTTCGCCCTCACGTGTGTAGATCGAGACGCGGTGGCCCAGGTTCGGCACGCCTGACTGCACCGGCGGCGGCCCCTGTTCCGCGACATAAAGGTTCGTATCGGCGCCCTTGCCCGCGAAGACGGCCACGGCCTTGTGCACGTGCCATTGCCGCACGAACGCGCCCTCAAGCGTGAACACCTGGACGCGGTGATTCTCGCGGTCGCAGACCACGACGCGGTCGCCGCCGAAGATCGCGAGATTGTGGGGCAGACTGAAGGCGCCCGGGTCGGCGCCAGGCGAGCCCCAGGAGAGGATGTGCTTGCCCGTCCTGTCGAGGCGGTGGACGCGCGAGTTGCCGTAGCCGTCGGAGATGAAGATGTCGCCCGTCTCCGGGTGGACGGCGACATCCGTGGGCCGGTTGAACATCTCCCCGCCCTGGCGCGGCGCGGGGATTCCGGTGCCGATCGTCATCAGCGGGTTGCCCACGCGGTCCGTCTTGAAGATGCGGCAGCCGATCGTGTCCACCAGCCAGACGTTGTCCTCGTGGTCCACGCGGATCGAATGCGGCCAGGTGTAGATGTTCCCCGCCCACGTTTTGAGGGGGTTGCCGTAGGGGTCGATCAGGTCAGTCATGCCCGAATACGGGTTGTCGTTGCCCCACATGCGGATGAAGGTCCCATCGCGGTCGAACACCATCACCGGCATGTTGCCGCGGCTGAAGACGTATACGTTGTCCTCGGAGTCGCAGGCGACGGCCGTCGCTTCGCGGAACCAGAGGCCATGGGGCACCTTCGCCCAGAGGGGCACGGGCTCGTAAACGGTGCTGGCGGTTGCTGCGTTCAGTGTCATCGAACTACCTCAGGAGAGCCGGTCGGGGGTGCCGTATTCCTGCGCCCAGGCGCGGAAGCGGCCCACCACTTCGGGGTGATAGGGGATGCCGCGAGCCTTCCGGTCGGCTTCGGTCTCCGACTGGCGAAGGCCGGCGTAGCGCACGTGCGGCTGGCCGGGCGCACTCGGTGTCTCGCGGAGCGCGCGGAGATACGCGTCCATCTGCTCTTTGAACGTGCTCAGGTCCGTGAACGCTTCCACCCGGTAGGCGAGGAAATGGTGGCTGATCGAGGCCCCCGCCGTGAGCCCTGGGCCTGTGCCGGCGAGGAAACCCGCGAGGATGTCGACCATCATCGCGAGCGAATAGCCCTTGTGCGACCCGATCTCCCGCGTCGCCCCGGCCGGCAGCATCAGGAACTGCTCGGGCACCGGCGCTTCTTCCATGATCGGCGTGCCGTCCATCTGCGCGATCCAGCCGCCCGCGACGGGTACGCCCAGCCGCTTCGCCAGCCGGATCTTGTTGCCCGCCACCGAACTCATGGAGGCGTCGAAGACGAACGGCGGCTCCTCGCCCGATGGGGCAGCGATCGCCAGCGGGTTCAGGCCGACCATCGCCTTCGCCCCAAATGTGGGGACGACGGAGAGGCCGCCAACCGTCATGGCGAGCCCGATCATCCCTTCAGGGATGGCCATCGCGGCGAAGTAACCGGCGGCGCCGAAATGGCGCCCGTTCCCGGCGACGACGCTGCCGATGCCGGTGGCCCTCGCCTTTTCGATCGCCAGCCGCATCGCCGCCGGGCCGACCACGAGCCCCAGCCCCTCGTCGCTGTCGATCACGGCGGTCGCCGGGGTTTCGCGTACCGTCCGCCACGCTGGTCTCGCGTTAATCGTGCCCGCCTTCAGTCCGTCCAGGTAGTAGGTCATCATGTTGCTGACACCGTGGGAGTCGATCCCACGCAGGTCGGCCCAGATCAGCACGTCGGCGGCGGCACGAGCGTGGTCCGCGGACATCCCCGCGGCCACGAACAGGTCCTCGACGGTCGCCCGCATGGCCGCCGCCTGGACGCGCACGGCGATGCTCTCCGGTACCTTCAGTCGCGCCTCGCTCATCCCGCGAGCTCGTTGCACTTCGCCGCGAGGGCCGTATCGCGCTCCGTCACGCCGCCGGCGTCGTGGGAGTTCAAGCGGATCTCGACGCGGTTGTAGACGATGCGGAGGTCCGGGTGGTGGTCCATCACTTCGGCCGCCATGGCGACGCGGACGACGAATCCCATCGCCGTGATGTGGTTGGTAAAGGTGAACGTGCGGGTAATCACGTCCTCGCCCGCGGTCCAGCCGGGAAGGTCCGCGAGGGCTGCCTTGACCTTCGCGGGAGAGAGCTTCTGAGGCATTTCGGACTCCTTGCTTGCCGGTGCGTGAACCGGACAGGGCGATAGTATGGCTTCTTAGATGGATTGGGAACGAGCCGGGTCGCCACGTCTCACCCGGCGAAGGCTCCTCGGTGCGGGCGGCGCTGTCCTCACGGCCGGTGCGCTTGCAGCTTGTGGTGGGAAAGCCACGCCGAACGTCTCTCCGGCGGTCACGGCCCCGCGCACGCAGGCGATACCAGTGCCGACAGCGGGCGCGACCCCAGCCGCCACGCCCCCGCCCCTCGAAACGCTTCGCTACGCTGGTTTCGCCGTCGATGACGGCCAGTACGACCCTCACCGCAGCCAGGCGGGCACATTTTACGGTCAGCAGGCGCTCGTCTTCAGCCGTCTCCTCAGTTATCGCGACCAGCGCGAGGGCACAATCGTCCCGGACCTGGCGGCGGCGATGCCCGAGCAGACGGACGCGCAGACGCTCGTCTTCAGCATCAAGCCGGGAGCGCGCTGGCAGAACGCAGCGCCACTCGGTGGCCGCCCGGTGCTTGCGGAAGACGTCAAGTTCTCGATTGAACGTCAGCGAGACGGCGACACGGGGTTCGTCCACAAGGTGCGCTGGCAGGCCGTGGACCGCATCGAGACGCCTACCACGGGCACGGTCGTCATCCACTTCAAAGCGCCGCTGGCGACGGGGGTGGCGATGTTCGCGGACGTCAACTCGTTCATCGTGGCGCCAGAGCTGAGCGAAGGACGAGCGATCAGTCTCGCTCGGCAGGTGGGCAGTGGGCCCTTCCAGTGGGTGGAATGGAGCGCCGGAAAGTTCGCCAGCGTCGCCCGGAACCCGATCTGGCATGGCGGCCCAGGCGCCCCGCTGCTTGCCGGGATAGACCTGCAGCAGGCGCGCAACGCCAGTGAGGTGGAGGCGCTCCTGAGTGTGAAGAAGCTCGACGCAGCTTCGCTTGGGCGGCCCCAGGCAGCGCAAATGCGCCGCGCCATCCCCGAGCTGCAGGAGACGACCGTCGGCCAGGCGCAGTTCTTCGGCATGCGTTTTTTCTTACCCCAGTATCCGTACCGCGACGTGCGCTTCCGCAACGCCATCACCCTCGCCATCGACCGGCAGGAGATGATCAACGCGTTCTTTGGCGGCGCCGGCGCGGTCAACCCCTGGGTCAGCTGGCCGCTCACCCGTTGGTCGCTCCCCGAGGCCGAGCTGACGAAGCTCGCGGGATACCGCCCCGGGGCCGCCGGCCGGGCGGCAGACATCGCCGAGGCAAAGGCCCAGCTCGCCGCCTTCATGTCCGTCGCCCGCGCGCCCGAAGAAGAGAAAGCGCTCGCCCAGCTCAACCTGTTCGTGACGGACACGGCCGAAGCGGCCGTCGGCCTTGGCAGCCTGCTGCGGCGCCAGGTGAACGAGGTGCTGGGACTAAACGTGCAGGTCTTCGCGGTACCCGTGGGCGAACTCTCCGACCGTGTCTTGCGCCAGCAGGCGCCGTGGCTGGCGGCGCCCGAAAACGGTGCGCTCGACCTTGACGATTGGGTCTTCCCCTACTTCCACCAGTCGGGCACAAAGAACACGATGGCGGTACGCGATGTCGAGCTGGACTCGCTCATCAACGCCCAGCGTGCAGAGTTCGATGGCGCGAAACGTCAGGCCCTCGGCTATCAGATCCAGAAGAAGATCTGGGGTGTGAACGCGGCCGTGAACTTCGCAAGCGAAAAGCTGGCCGTGCTTTCCTGGCCGTATGTGAAGGAGATGGCCGCGGACGCCGCCGACGGCTACCAGAACCGCTTCGCGAAGACATGGATCGACCGCAGCGACCCGAGCTTCAGAGGCCGGCAACAGACGGCGGGTCCGTGAGCCCCGCCTACTCGGCGAGATCCGGCAGGGCCTGAAGAAGCTCCTGTACGATCACCTCAGGGTCGGGCTGGTAGTCGCCGTCCTCGATGCGCTGCTTGAGGTCCGCGAGCCGCCTGGCGTGGGCGTCGGCGCTCCCGCGGAATCGCACCACGCGGCCCGGTTCAGCCGGGCGCGCGCCTCCGCGATCGCCGTCGCGCGGCTCTTTGTCCTTGTGCTCCATGTCCAACCCCAGCCCCGCAACCATCCTACCGGCAGCAGCCCGCGAATAACAACGCCGGCCTTTACCCTGGCTGGCCGGGTGTTCGCGCCGCGGCGGGGCTAGACTGGCAGCATGATTTACCTCATCCGGGGGGCGGACGAACTGGCGAAGCGCCGGCGGCTTCAGCAGTTGAAGGACGAAGCAGACGCCGGTTCCGGCATGCTCAGCACGAACCTCAGCGTCCTCGAAGGCCGCGAGGCGACGCCTGATGCGATCCTCGGGCCGGCAATGACGCCGCCATTCCTATCGCCGAGGCGGATCGTGATCGTCGAGTCCTTCTTCGACCGATGGGATGGCCGCGACGAGGGGCGGGGCGCTCGCGATGACACACGCGGCGCCCGTGAAGGGCGCACGGCGCGGCAGATAGAAGGCTTCTCCCACCTTTTTGCCGCCATCCAACAGGGGCTGCCACCGACCACGATGCTGATCTTTACGGGCAGCAGCGGACGCAGCCAGAACCCGATGGCAAAGCGCCTCGCGGAGCTGCCTGGCGCCAAGGATGAGGTTTACGACCTGCCAACGAAGGAGAACCTGACGCGCTTCATTCGCGAAGAAGGGGCGACGCGCGGCATCCGCTTCCGTAGCGTCGCGGCCACGGACGCCCACCCGGAGAGCGCGGAATGGCTGCGCCGCTCCGTCAACGACCCCATCGCCCTGATCGCGACGGTTACGAACGGCAACACGCTCATGATCGCCAATGAACTCGACAAGCTGGCGCTCTACACGATGGGTCGCGAGGTCACGGTGGACGAGGTGTACGCCGTCTGTTCCGGGGCACGCGACGTGAACGACTTCGCCCTGTTGGACGCGATCGGAGACGGGAACCTCGGCGAAGCGCTGGCTGTGCTCGACAAACGCTGGGAGGAGCTCCATAGCAGCCAGCTGATCCTGACCCTGCTGGGGACGCGCTACCGCCAGGTCGGAGTCATCCTCGACGCGCTGGACGAGGGGGCGTCACCCGAGGAGGTGGGCAAACTGCTTGGCAACGCGGGGAGCTACGCCGGCCTGCGGGACGCCGCCATTCGTCGCGCGAAACGGTTGGGCCAGGGCGGTCTCCGGGCGGCGTTCGAAGCCATCGTCGGCGCGGACCGCGACAATAAGTCCGGCCTGGTGGAAGAGCGGGTCGGGCTTGAGATCCTGGTGTCGACGCTTGCGCGCCTCGGCGGCACGCGTTAGCGCCACTCCAGGTTAGCTCGGCGGCGGTGGCAATGGTCGGGCGGACCAGTACTCCCCTTCCCCCGCAACGTCGGGAGAAGGGGTTGGGGGATGAGGGCACATCGCCGGTGGGCGGGACAATCACCAGAAGCCAAGTTGTATCTGCGCCAGGTCAATCCGGCTGCCACACGGGGTTGTAGCAGGCCACAGGATGAGTCGCGTGTTCGATCAGCGCCAACGGCGGCGGCGGGGCCGTGCGGCAGACGTTCATCACCTTGCCGCAGCGCGGGATGAAGGGGCAACGCTCAGCGGCTGCGGTCAGCTCCGGTGGGCTTCCGGAGATCGCGTGCAGCTGCCGCCCTGCGTTGTTGAGCTGCGGCAACGTGTTCAGGAGGGCATGGGTGTAGGGGTGGAACGGTTGCTGCAACATCTCATCCACGGTCCCTTCCTCGATGATCCGGCCGGCGTACATGACCGCAACATGGTCCGCCACCTGGGCCACCACGCCGAAGGAGTGGGTGATCAGCAGGATGGCTGTGCCGCGCGTCCGCCGCAGCGTGTCCAGCTGGTGCAAGATCTGCGCCTGGATCGTGACGTCGAGGGCGGAGGTTGGCTCGTCGGCGATGATCACGTCCGGGTCCAGGGCGGTGGCCATGCCGATCATCACGCGCTGGCACATGCCGCCCGAAAGCTGGTACGGATACGCTTTCGCAACGCGTTCGGGGTCCGAGAGCCCGACGTTGCGGAGGATCGTGAGGGCGCGGCGGCGCGCCTCCTTGCGGTCGATGGGGAGGTGGCTGGTGAGCGTCTCCGCGACCTGGTCGCCGATGGAAATCACGGGGTTGAGGCCTGCAACGGGGTCCTGGAAGATGGTGGCGATGCGGCGGCCGCGGATCGTCCGCAGGACCCTGTCGTGCATTCCGAGCAGGTCCTGGCCTTCGAAGAGCACGCGGCCGGAGATAATCTCGGCGTCCGGGGAGAGCAAGCGAAGGACGGCCATCGCGGCCGTGCTCTTGCCGGAGCCGCTTTCGCCGACGATCGCGAGCACTTCACCTTTGTGCAGCGCGAACGACGCCTCCTCGACCGCGTAGGTCGTGGAATCGCGCGAACGGTAGCGCACGGTGAGGTTTTCAACCTCGAGGATCTTGCTGCTCATGCCTGGTATCGCCTGGCAGTGTGCGCCGCCCGCAAGGCCGGTGGCCCTAACTGGGACGGAGCGAAGAGATGAACCTGCCCTGAATCTCTACGTTTTCGGGGGACGTATAGATGGGCTGCATCGTACTGTTGGCTGGTTGCAGGCGCACGCGGTCGCCCTCGTGGTAGAACCGCTTGAGCGTCACTTCGCCCCGGTCTTTCAGCCAGACGGCGACGCGATCGCCATCCTGCGCGTTCGCGACAGGTTCAAGGAAGACGATATCACCGTCGTCGATCAGATCCTCGATCATGGACGTGCCCTTGACGCGCAACGCGAACACGTTCGGGCGCCCGCGGATGAAGTCTTCGGTCACGGCTACCGTGTCTTCGGCATCGTTCGCCCAGCGGTCGCTCGTAGGGACCGGGATAGGCTGGCCCGCGGCGATGGCGCCGAGTACGGGGACATCGATGATGCGGGGGCGGCGCCCGCGGGCGCCCAGCACCTCGATGCCACGTGAGACCTCGCGGTCGCGGCGGATAAAGCCCTTCTCTTCGAGCTTGCGCAGGTTGTAGTCCACGACAGAGGTGCTGGAGATACTGCAGCCCTCCTGGATGTCCCGGATGGAGGGCGGGTAGTCTTTCTCATCGAGAAAACGTCGCAGAAATTCGAGGATGTCGCCCTGCTTGCCGGAGAGATCCTTCATACAGTCACCCACACCGAACGGATGTTCGTGCTACTGTAGCTTTCTTCGAACGTTATCGTCAATGGTTGTTCCGAACGGGTTTCGAACGGCGCTCGACGAAAGAACGCGCGCTGTGCCAAGGACGGCCGGAATCGGTTGGCGTCCGCCCCCGGGTCCACCGCGGTTACCTCTTTTCCACCGCGCCGGACCTGATCGATATCTCTCGATGGGGAGGCCGAACGAACCTGTGCAAACGCGGACCACGGAGGATTGTTCTTACGAACCGGTGGCGCGGGCGCCGCGGTGCGAATCTTTGTTGCGACCAGCACGAGGGCGTCCCGCCCTGTGTCGCACGCGTGTTGGCGCCATTGAGCGTGGAAATGCGGCCGAGCTGGCGGGCCGGCGCTCCCGGCCCTGCAGCGCGCGGCATAGCCGCTCCGGCGCCCGCCGTGGCACCATGGCGGAATGCCGAAGCAGGTCTCCAACGTCGCGAGCGACGACTACCTGACGACGATATACAGGCTCCACCACGATGAGGGCCAGGACGTGATCGCCGTCCGCCTGGCGGATCGGCTGGGGATCACGCCGCCATCGGTGGCGGGCATGCTCAAACGGCTGCAGCGCGACGGACTGGTGACCACCGACGGGCGCAAGGTGATCCGGCTCACGACGGATGGGCTGCAGCGGGCGGAGCGGATGGTACGCCGTCACCGGCTGGCGGAGTGCCTCATAACGGACGTCCTCCACGTGGAATGGTGGCGCGCCTATGAAGAGGCCCACCTGCTGGAACACGGCATCTCGGAGGTGACCGAGCCGCGCCTCTACGAAGTGCTCGGGCGCCCCACGCGCAGCCCGTTCGGCTACCCCATCCCGGTGCCGGGGAGCGGCCCACCGGAGCGCCTCTCGATGCGCAGCGTGGCCGCCGTGCCCGCTGGCGAAGAGGTCGAGATCGACCGCGTCTTCGAAGAAGACGAAGCGCTCCTGCGATTCTTCGATGAAGAAGGCATCCGTCCCGGCCGCCGGGTGAAGGTGGAAGAAGCGGCTGCCTACCGCGGCACGGTCACGGTCCGGCTCGCAGACCGAAGCGTCGTGATGGGCACTCAGGTTGCGGGCCGCATCTGGGTGGGCTA
>JAYUAG010000417.1:0-8406 GCA_043741475.1 Thermoflexaceae bacterium
CGCTCCGGCCGAGTCTGCCGGTTGCGGACGTAAGGCAAGGTTAATTGCGGCAAAATGCGTCGCCAAATGGAGCCGAAACCTGAGGACGGGCCGCTCGCGTATGCTCAGCCGATGTGGCGCGGTCTGGCATTGGTAGGGATGGCCTGGGTATGCGGCGCGATCGCACTGCGACTCGTGGTCGTCCCGGCCGAGCGGTGCCCGGGACTCGGGGCTGATGACGCAGCGGCCGGCGCACTCGAATCCGCCTCCTGGATCGCCCGCGTCCAGGAGGCCGATGGCTCCTACCTGTACGAGTTCGATATCGAAGACAACGAGGTCGTCCCCGGCTACAACGAGGTGCGCCATGCGGGCGTGACGATGTCGCTCTACCAGCTCGCGGCTGAGGGGTACCCGAACGGCCTGGTTACGGCGAACCGTGGCCTCGCGTGGATGGAAGCGAACCTGCTCGCCCACGACGACTGGGTGGCGCTGCAGGGGCCGGGCGGCGGACGGATCTCTGTGGGCGCAAGCGCGCTGATGCTTGCGGGCCTTGCGCAACGCCGCCTCGCCACGCGCGACTCGCAACACGACATGCTGATGCATCGTCTCGCTCGCTTCCTGCTCGTCATGCAGCAGCCTGATGGCAGTTTCCTCGAGAGCTGGAGCCCCGGAACGGGCGCACCAGAGCCTGGTTTGCGCTCCAAGTACGCCACCGGCGAAGCCTTCTGGGCGCTGGCGCTCATGCACCGGCTTTTTCCCGCTGAAGGATGGGAGCGCCCGGCGCGGGCCGTGGCCGACTACCTCTCGCTCAACCGCGATCGCGTTGAGCACCAGAAGTTTCCGCCTTGGGCGGATCAGTGGGCGGCATACGGCCTGAACGAACTGGCGCCCTCGGGGCTGAGCGACGCGAATATCGAGTATGCCCGCTCGCTCTCCGCGCGTTTCGGCTTCCTCGTCCGCGTCGAGTCGCAGCGGACGACAAGTACGTTCTCCAAACTCGTCCACGGCCGGCGAGCGCGGGCAGCGGGACTGGGTACATGGGTGGAGGCGCTCGGCTCGCTCTGGCTCCTCGCCCGCGCTGACTCACGCCTCGCGGACCTGGAGCCCGATCTTCGCGAGCGGCTCGTCTGCAGCGCGGGCATGCTTCGCGACCGCCAGGTGACCGCCGCCGCCGCCCGCCGCTACGCTAACCCCGCGGTCGCGGAAGGCGCCTGGTTCACGGAACGCAAGACGCGCATGGACGACCAGCAACACGCTCTCTCGGGACTGATCAGGGCGCGCGGCGCGATCGCGGGGGCTGCGAGATGAGCGACGGCATCCGCGTCTTCATCGTGCTTTTCGCGGCGGTCAACCCGGCGGCGGTGATGTCGGCCGCCCACCCCCTGCTCGGTTGCGCCGAACGTCGTCGCGTTGCGGTGCTCGCCTTCGGCATCGCGCTCGCGGTGCTCGTCGTCGTGGCAGCACTTGCCGGCGACGCCCTGGACGCGATCGATATTTCGCCCGAGACATTTCGCATCGCCGCTGGGATAGTGATGCTCACCGCGGCGGTCTACGCCGTTGCCCGTGCGGCGGTGGCAAGGGCGGATTTCGAACCGGGACTGCGGGCGGCCGTGTTCCCGCTCGCTATCCCGCTGCTCGTCAGCCCTGCGAGCGTGATAGCGGCGGCGAGCTACGGAGCGGACCAGGGCGTTGGCGTCGTAGGCGCGGCGGCCGCGGTCGCGCTCGGACTGGCGGCAGTGTTAGTTGGGTGGCTGCGACTCGACCGCGCACCGGCGCTCGTCGATGCGGCCGCGCGGCTCACGGGTGCGCTCCTCGCCGTCCTGGCCGTCGGCCTGATCGTGGACGGTGTGCGCGCAATTTGAAGGGATCAGCTGCTCGCGATGCGCGCCAATTCGTCCGGACCGATTGCGGGATAGGGGATGCGTGCGTGATACACGGCGCGAAGCGTCTCCTTGAAGACGCCCGCCACCAGCCGTAGTTCTCCCACGGTCATGCCCGATTCATCCAGCTGGCCTTCGGCGACGCGTTCCACGATGAGACGGTCGATGAGGTCGTCGATACGGCCCTCTCCCCGGTTGACATGCGCCCGGACCAGTGCCTCGGAAGAATCGGCGAGCATGACGATCGCGGCTTCCCGGCTAGCGGGCCGTGGTCCGTCATAGCGGTACGGCCCGAGATCCTCCACGCGGGCGGACTCTTCGGCTTTGCGGAAGAAGTAGCTCACGAGGCGCGTACCGTGATGCTGAGGGATGAAGTCCTGGACGACCGGGGGCAGGCCGTAGTGCCTTGCAAGGGCGAGGCCGTCGGCCACGTGGGCGCGGATCAGCCGCGCGCTTTCTTCCGGCGCGAGGGCGTCGTGGGGACTGGGCACCGTACCGTTCAGGTTGTTTTCGATAAAGTAGGACGGGCGCGATAGTTTGCCGATGTCGTGAAAGGCGGCTCCCACGCGCGCAAGGACGGGGTCCGCGCCGACCCGGCGAGCCGCGGCCTCCGACAGAGTGGCGACCAGCATAGCGTGGTGGTAGGTGCCCGGCGCCTCTTCCTGTAGCCGCACGAGGAGCGGATGAAGGGGACTGGCCAGCCTGGCGAGGTCCCCCGAGGCCCCGAGGCCGAGGCGCCGCGCCAGCAGCGCGAGCACCACCGCGGAGATCGCGGCCGCGCCGGCGCCGTGGATCGCGGCTGCGATGGCGATCTTCGGCAGGTCTTTCGCCGGGTGCGTTTCGCCCACGAGCCAAAAGGCGGCGAGCATCCCCAGCGTCGTCGTGGCGACAGCGACGGCGGCGAAGCCGTAGCGCAAGAGCTGATGGCGGCGGGAGAGACAGGCGGCGCCTGCGAGCCCGGCGGCGGTCGTCACCGCGGCTAACTGCAGAGCGTCTAGCGGGCCCGTGAAGCGGGAAGCGGTGATGTTCGGGAACGTCGCCGCAACAAACGCTGCCAGTGCGCCCAGGGCGATCGAGACCAGGGCCGCATAGCCGAACCCGGCAACAACCGACGTGACCATTGCCGCCGCCGCCACAGGAATGGCAAAGGCCAGGTAGTGGTGGCCTCCATCCGGGAGGATGAAGGGGAATGCGATACGTAGCGCCACCATTGCGCTCGCGGCAGCGCCCCAGACGAGGCTCGCGCTCAGCCTGGCGGGTGCGGCCAGCGGTTGCGTCCAGAACATTCCCCCGGCAAGGAGCAGCGCCACGGCCAGCGCCAGCAGGGCGGCGCCCCCTGTCTTGTGCCAACCGAAGCCGGGGCTGAGCACGCCCGCGTGTTCCAGTGCCTCGATATCGGCGCCGCTGAGACGGAATCCGCCCTGTACGATCACCTGGCCTCGAGAATAGCTTACGAGTACGGGTTCCACCCGCTCCCGCGCCTGACGCCGCGCCTCCTCCGTGGCGCGTGTATCGACCGTGACGTTAGGAGCGCTGAAGACACTGAGCGCTTCAGTGAGGGCCACGATCTCCGAGCCCTGTTCCGGCGGGTTGCGCCCCACCACACTGCGCACGCGCTGACTGGCGGTTGCGGCCGTGAGCGGCTCTCGCATGAGCTCCTGGAGGTTGGTGACGGCCCGCCGGTCGAAGTCGTCGAAGGTCGCGCGGTCGAAGTCGATGATGCTCCCGAGCACGGTCGCAAGCCGGTCGGCGCCCGGCAGTTTTGCCGCTTCCGTTAGCCGTTGCGATGATATCAGATCGCGCTGGCGCAGTTCCCGCAGTCCATCGAGAAATGCACGCAGCCGGAGTTCCTGACCCTTACCTACGGCCGGGTCCGGAGGAAAGTACACATCCGGCACCTTTAGCGCCGCTTCGTCCCGCAGCCGTTCAGTCAGGATTGTGGACTCGTATTGGGTCTCGCGCCGGGCGACGTAGGCCTGGGGGGCGCGGTCCCCTTCTCGTACGGCCGAACTTCCCGGCGAGAACGGCAGAAGCACCAGCAGCGCAACGGCAGCGGTCGCCAGCCCAAAGAGCAGCGCCAGCCTCGCCTGCGTGCGCCGGGGCCCGGCGTGAGGGTTCATCAGGTGGAGGATAGCAGACGATCAGCGGCGGCCGTGCTCAGCTTCCGAGCAGGGCGCGCACGATCTCGTTTATCTGGCGGCCGTCGGCGCGCCCCGCGAACGCCTTCGTGAGGAGTGGCATCACCTTGCCGATGTCACGCGGCCCGGAGGCCCCGGTCTCGGCCACGGCGTTTCTGGCAGCCGCCTCGATCTCTTCATGCGTCGCCTGGACGGGAAGGTAGACCTCGAGGATCGCGACTTCCGCCGCTTCAATATCCGCCAGGTCGGCGCGGTTGCCCTTCTGGAACTCGATGATCGATTCGCGCCGCTGCTTCACCTGTTTCTGCACAACGCTGATAATCGCCGCGTCATCGAGCGGTGCTCGTGCCTCGATGTCAGCGTTGGTGACGGCGGCTGTGAGCGAGCGCAGCGTGAGCTTGCGCCGCCCGTCCTGGGCGCGCATGGCAGCATGGAGGTCAGACTGGATTTGTTGGCGGAGGTTCATGGCGCGTTCCCCGGGTGTCTGGAAGACAGCGCAGGCCCGGACGCGTGCCCGGGCCTGCGGTTCATGTGGCTGTGCGCCGGCGCGTCAGCGCCGGCTCGTCATCAGCGCACGCTGTTCGTTGCGAATCTGCTTCTTGCGCAGCTTCCGGAGGCGGGCAGCCTCCTTCTTCTTCTTCTTCACGCTGGGCTTTTCGTAGTGTTCCCGGCGGCGGGCCTCCGCGAGAATGCCATCCTGCTGCACGCGTTTGTTGAAGCGCTTCAGCGCACTCTCGAACGGCTCCGTATCGCCAACGATTACTTCTGCCAAGTTGGGGGAATCACCCACTTTCAGCGTACGGATTGCCCTACCGGGCATCGCAGAACGGCTACCGTATCATGAGCCCTCCGCATGCGCACCCGAACGCAGGGTGGCCCGCCCGGCGTCGCGCCTTTCGCCGGCCGCGTGCGCCTCGTTTGGCCGCGTGCTAGAGTCCCGCGACATTTCACTCCCAAGAGGCTCGTTGTGCCGCTGGACGCTTTGCCCGTACGTCATCTCTTCACGATCACGGCGAACACCGCCGGGAACACCATGCTCCAGGGCGCGCCCCAGGGTAACCGGCTGCTCGTTACCGTGACCGGGGGTTCGTTCGAAGGCCCGGAGCTGCGCGGCACGGTCGAGTCTGGCGGCGGCGATTGGGTGACCATGCGGGCCGACGGCTCTCTCAAGCTGGATGTCCGAATCACCCTGCGCACGCACGACGGCGCCGCCATCCTCATGACCTACAACGGCATCGGCGTCAACCCGGGCTCCGGTTATTCGCTCCGCACCGCGCCGCTCTTCGAAACTGGCGACGCCCGCTACGCCTGGCTGAACAACGTGCAGGCGGTCGCCCACGGCGCCCCAGGCCACGGCAACGTCAAATACGACGTCTACGCGCTCACCTGATCCGGCGGCCAGGCGCCGCTGATTCGCGCCGGCCGCCCGGCAGGAGGAACACGTGCAGGCTCTCGACAACGTCGTCGTGCTCGATCTGACGCACCACATCGCCGGACCGTACGCAACCAAGCTCATGGCCGATTTCGGCGCGGACGTGATCAAAGTGGAGCGGCCGGTCACTGGCGACGTCGCCCGCCACTTCGGGCCGTTCGCGGGCGATGCCCCGCATCCCGAAAAGAGTGGGCTGTTCTTCTTCCTGAATACGAACAAGCGCTCGGTCACCCTGGACCTCTCATCAGACGACGGCCGCGCGGCGGTGGCGGCGCTGGCCGCGCGCGCCGACCTCATTGTCGAGAACTTCGCCCCCGGCACGCTCGGCCGCTGGGGGATCGGCTGGCCCTTCTTCCGAAGCCTGAAGCGGGACCTGCCGCTGGTCTCGATCTCCAACTTCGGCCAGACGGGTCCCTACCGCGACTACCGCCTGACGGAGCTTCCCCTCTACGCCTTCGCCGGCGAGATGTACTCGATGGGGATGACCGACCGCGAGCCCACGAAGATGGCGGGTACGGCGGCGCTCTTCGAATCTGGCGCCGCAATCGCGCCCGCGCTCATGGGCGCGCTGATGGCGGCGAAGCGCAACGGCGAAGGTCAACACGTCGATATCTCCCTCGCCGAGACGCACGCGGGCGGCGTGGACAGGCGCCATGCGACCGCCATCGCCAGCCAGTTCAGCGGTCGCAAGACGCTTCGCACAGCCGGAGGCGCGACCGGGATGCCCCAGGGCATCTATCCCTGCGCGGACGGCTATGTCGATTTCACGAACGCCGCCCTGCGGCCAGACCGCGTAGCTGACATGCTCGACCACGCGGAGTGGCTCGACGACCCGATCTACCAGGACCCCCAGGCTCGCCTCAAGGCGGACGTGATCGAGGCGTGGAACGCGAATTTCCTTGTCTGGTGCCTGGAGAAGACGAAGCGTGAGGTCTGGGCGGAGGCGCGCCGCGCGAAGGTGATGTGCGCCCCCCTCTTTACGACCCAGGACCTCTTCGAAGACGACCACTTTCGCGGACGCGGCTTCTGGGAGACCGTGAGCCACCCGGTGATGGGGGAATTCGAACTGCCGGGAAGGCCGTTCATCATGCAGGAAGGCGGCTGGGACATCCGTCGCTCCGCGCCGCTGCTCGGGCAGCACACGGAGGAGGTCTTGCGCGAAGCGGGCCTTTCCGCGGACCGGATCGAGCGCATCCTCGGCTCCGGGAGGCAGCCGTGAGCCAGGTGAAGCCCCTCGAAGGCGTGCGCGTGCTCGACCTCTGCGTCGTCTGGGCGGGGCCGTTCGCGACCATGCTCATGGGCGACCTCGGCGCCGAGATCATCAAGATCGAGAACCCCTTCGTCTTCCAGCCCATGACCCGCGGCGCCGTCGCGAGGCCGCCTGCCTTCCTCCTCAGTGCTTCGGCTGCCTGGGCCGGTGGCACGCCGCGAAACGTGGTTGGCGACCGGCCCTGGAACTACAACCCGACCTTCGTCTCGCTCTACCGCAACAAGAAGAGCTTCACGGTCGACATCCGCCGCCCGGAGGGCATGGACATCCTTCGCCGGCTCGTAGAGAAGTGCGACGTCGTCTACGAAAACAACGCCACCGGCACGATGGAGGGGCTCGGCATTACCTACGACTGGTTGAAGTCCGTGAAGGAGGACATCATCTTCCTGCGTGTGCCCGCCTACGGCAGCACCGGACCCTATTACAACGCCCGCGCCCTCGGCGTGCACCTTGAGGGGGTCATGGGCCACTCGCTCCTCCGCGGTTACGACGACGCAGACCCCTCGAACAACACAGCGATCTTCTCGGGCGACTACATGGCCGGCGCTCAGGGCGCCTTCGCCGTGATGACCGCGCTCTGGCACCGCCAGCGCACGGGCCGCGGCCAGCTGGTCGAGATCGGCCAGGCCGAGAACGCCTCTGCGATGTTCACCCAGGCGATCATGGATTACTCGCTTAACCGGCGCGTCCAGGAGGCGATCGGGAATCGCGACGTCCATGGTGGCTTCCCCTGCGGCGTGTACCCGGCGAAATCTCCGGGCACGGCCGCCACCTCCGACGACCACTGGATCGCACTTCACGTGGAGGACGACGCCCAGTGGCTGGCGTTGCAGAAGGCCATGGACAACCCGGCCTGGGCGGCCGACCCGCGCTTCGCCACGAACGACGGCCGCGCCGACCACTACAAGGAAATCGACCGCCACATCGCCGCGTGGACGGTGGAGCGCGATGACTACGAAATGATGCACCTGCTCCAGGGCCACGGCATCCCCGCGGCGCCCGTACTCGAAGCCTCGCGCATGTACGACGACCCCCAGCTCCGGTCGCGCGACTTCTTCCGCCCCCAGCGCATCGAAAACGGCGAGACCTACGAGTTCGTCGGGCCGATCTGGCAATTCGAAGGCACGCCCGTCGAGTTCGCCCAGCCCCCGGTCGCCTTCGGCGAACACAACGACTACGTCTATAGGGAGGTCATCGGCGTAAGCGATGCCGAGTACGACGCGCTCAAGGCGGCGGGCCACGTCTCGATGGACTACGACGCCAGCGTCCCCTGATGTCCTGCGCTATCCGCTCCAATCCCAAATGGCGCTTCCCGGAAGCTCTCGCGCATGTCATTGCGCCGGAGCGTCCGAGGAGCGCCATCGCTGAGTGCGGTGACAGTCAGTCTTCGTCGAAGTCGAGGGTCGCGACGAGACCGGCGTGGTCCGACGCCCAGAGACCGCCGCCGGTGCGACCCGACAACAGCTTCACTTCCTCCACCTCGAAGCGCCCTCGGAACAGGATCAAGTCGATGCGGGCGGTCAGGCTGGAAGCGACGTTTTGCAGGTCGGGCGCCTGGCAGCAGGTGTAACCGTCCTCGCGAGGGCGCCGCTCCGACCACGCGTCATCGAAACCTGCGCTGCGAAGCAGTGCGTAGCTCGGAGTGGCGAAGCCGGTCCCCGCCGCTGCTGAGTTGAAGTCGCCCGCGAGGATGACGGGCAAGGTTGT
>JAYUAG010000418.1:0-8390 GCA_043741475.1 Thermoflexaceae bacterium
CGGTTGTCCCGTCGGTCGTCGACATCTATCCGGGCGCGAACTGGATGGAGCGCGAAGCCGCCGAAATGTTCGGCTTCGATTTCGAAGGCCACCCCAACCCGAAGAACCTCCTTCTCGAAGAGGACCTCCACATCCATCCTCTGCTCAAGGCCCACCCACTCCAGAAGCTCGAACTCAAACAGGGCATCGAAGACGGCCCGGCGGGGTTCCGATTTTGATGGCCGTTAGCCGTTGGTCATTGGCCATTGGCAACGACGCGGGACGCGTGGCGCCAGCTCACGCGTGCCCGCCCACGGCCAAAACCCAACGGCCAACGGCCAAGCGGGGCGGGGCGGGGGGTGGCTCATGACCATCTGGCCTGAACAGCGCACCGCCGTTGCTGACGCCGAGTTCGATACGGTCGATATGACCATCAACATCGGCCCGCAGCACCCCGCCACCCACGGCGTCTTCCGCATGGTGCTGACCGTCGATGGGGAGCTCGTCGTCGATTGCGAGCCGTACATCGGCTACCTCCACCGTGGCCTCGAGAAACTCACGGAGACCGCCGACTACCGCCAGGCGATGGGCTGGTGGGACCGCACGGATTACCTCGCGGGCATGTGCTGCGAAGTTGCTTACTGCATGGCCGTGGAGAACATGGCCGGGATATCCGTCCCCGAACGCGCCGAATACATCCGCGTGATCATGATGGAATTGTCGCGCATCAACTCGCACTTCATGTTCCTCGGGGCTTTCGGCGCGGACGTTGGCTCTTTCGGCACGAGCTTCGTCTATGCCTGGCGCGAACGCGAACGCATCTATGACCTCTTCGAAGAAGTCGCTGGCGACCGCATGTTCCCGACGTACATGCGCATCGGCGGCGTGACCATGGATCTCCCCGAGAACTTCGAGAGCCGCTGCCGTTGGCTGCTTGGCTCCATCCGCCAGGGCATTGAAGACCTGGACGGGCTGCTCACCGGCAACGAGATCTTCGTCGAACGCTGCCGTGGCCTTTCGCCCTTGAAGACAGAGCGCGCGATCGAACTCGGCATCACGGGCCCGATCCTGCGGGCGACGGGACTCCCCTGGGACCTGCGCAAGGCCGAGCCCTACAGCGTCTACGACCGCCTCACCTTCGACATCCCCACGGGCCGCCAGGGCGACGTCTTCGACCGGTACTTCGTCCGCCTGAGCGAGATGTACCAGAGCGCCCGCATCGTCGAGCAGTGCCTGGTGGACATGCCGAAGAGCGGCCTCGTGCTCAACGACAAGCTCCCCAAGACGCTCCGCATCGAAAAGGGCGAATGCTACGTCCGCAACGAAGGCACGAAGGGCGAATACGGTGTCTACGCCCTCGCGCGGGGCGGTCCGAACGCCTACCGCATGAAGTTGCGCTCGCCCAGCTTCTGCAACCTCGCCGCCCTCAAAGAGATGGTCGTCGGCAGCTACATCGCCGACGCGATCATCATCCTCGGCTCGCTCGATATCGTGCTCGGGGAGGTGGACAAGTGATCGAGCTTCCCTTCGGCGACACGATCTTCGGTTTCTGGAACTGGGCCGACGCCGCCATCCGCATCGTCCTCGTCGTCCTCGTCATGACGATCGTCGCGATGTACCTGATCTACGGCGAACGCAAGGTCGTCGCCCGATTCCAGCAGCGCCTCGGCCCAACGCGCACCGGCCCGGCGGGCCTCTTCCAGTCCTTCGCTGACGCACTCAAGTTGATCGGCAAGGAAGACCTGCGGCCCACCAACGCCGACCGCTGGGTCTTCGAATTCGCCCCCTTCGCGACCTTCATCCCCGTGTTCGTAACGCTGCTCGTGCTCCCCTTCGCCAAGGACTGGGGCGTGCGCAACCTGCCCCTGGGCATGTTCTTCGTCTTCGCCGTGCTCGGCCTGAACATCGTCGGCGTGATGATGGCGGGGCTCGGTTCGGGCAATAAGTTCGCGCTCCTCGGCGGGGTGCGCGCCGCCGCCCAGATGATCAGCTACGAGATCCCGCTCGTCCTCAGCCTCCTCGCCGTGGCGATGATCGCTCGCACGCTGGACCTGAACATGCTCGCGCTCCAGCAGGACCGTTACCCCTATGTCCTCATCCAGCCGCTTGCTTTCATCATCTTCCTCACGGCTATGCTCTCCGAGTTGCACCGTGCGCCCTTCGACATCCCCGTGGCCGAATCGGAGATCGTCGGCGGCTACTTCGTCGAATACTCGGGCATTCGCTGGAGCATGTTCATGTTGGGGGAGTACGCCGCCATGTGGTCGTTCACGGTGTTCGGCTCGGTGGTCTTCCTCGGCGGCTGGCAATTTCCCATGGGCGATGACTGGGGCTGGGGCTGGCAGCTCGCGCTCACCGCCTTCAAGAGCTTCGGGCTGATCCTCGCGATCTTCTGGATCCGCACCACCGTCCCGCGCCTGCGCATCGACCAGCTCATGAGTTTCTGTTGGAAGGTGCTCCTGCCGCTCTCCATCCTCCAGCTCGTAGGCAACGGCTTCATCCTCGTGTATGGCCTTTCCTACTGGTGGCTGGCGGCGACGAGTGGCGCGGGCGCCGTCCTGCTCATCACCCTCATCATCAACCGCGCCTTCCGCCGCCGCACATACACGGCACTCCTGGGCGCCTACCGCACTCCCCTGCAGGTGCCCGCCCCATGAAAGGTCTCCTCAAGGGCCTGATGACGACGATGTCGACCGCCAGCCGCAAGCCGGTGACGATCGAATACCCGGACGAGCGCCATGTGCTCCCGGTGCGCCAGCGCTCCTTCCCCGTGCTCACATGGGATTTTGACCACGACGAGCCCTTCTGCACCGGCTGCAACGTCTGCATCCGTAACTGCCCCGTGGACTGCATGTCGGCGACGATGATGGACAACTCCCACCATGCCGAGGGCACCAGCAACCGCCGCAAGATCGTCGAGAAGTTCTGGATCGATTACGCCCGCTGCATGCGCTGCAACATCTGCGTCGAAGTCTGCCCCTTCGAAGCGATCGTGATGGACAACACCTGGGAAGGGCACGAGCACGCGGCCTACGACCGCCGCGACCTGCACATGGACATCGCCGCGCTCACCGCCGAGAGCAAAAGCGGCCGCCTGGTCAACCCCTTCCGCCCGCAGGACCGGATCGAACTGATCGAGCGCCAGGTGAAGGGCGAAGAGCCGCCCGAAGAGAGCTTCAAGGGCGCGAAAGAGGGCGCTCGCCTTGCCCAGCAGGAGCGCATCGCCCGCGGTGAGGGGGCCGCGATCCAGGAACGCGAACCGGAGAAGCCGAAGGCCGGCGCCGCTGCGACGGCCGCTGCCGCCGCCGGTGCCGCAGAAGTCGAGATCCTCTCCGAATCGAAGATCCGGGCGCGGCGCATGCGCGCCGAGCGCACGGCGAAGGAACTCCAGGACCGCGGCGAGCCCGTCCCCGCCGAAGTGCTCGCGGACATCGAACGCTACCGCACGATGAAGCCCGGTGAAGCCGCCGTCGCGGGTGCACCTGGCGCCGCGGGCGCTCCGGGCGGCGAAGTCCTCACGGGCCTCCAGGCCGATGGCACAATGCGCTTCCCGGCCGGCGTGGGCGACGGCCCCAAGGGCGACCCTAACTCCGCCGAGAAGGTCCGCGCCCGCCGCATGCGCGCCGAGCGCCAGTTCAAGGAGCTCACAGACAAGAGTGAGCCCTTCCCCGACGAGATGGCGAAGACGCTCTTCGACCTCGGCAGCGACCTTGCCCCTGGCGGCACGATCTGGGCGACGCTCGCGGGCCCTGCCGGTGGCGGCGGTGCCGTCGCCGGTGTGCCACTCACGGGCACGAATGCTGACGGCTCCATGCGCTTTCCGCCAGGCGTCGGCGATGGCGCCAAGGGCGACGCGAACTCCGCCGAGAAGGTCCGCGCCCGCCGCATGCGCGCCGAGCGCCAGTTCAAGGAACTGACCGACAAGGGCGAGCCTATCCCCGACGACATGGCGAAGAACCTCCACGACTTGGGCAGCGACCTTGCCCCCGGCGGCAGCATCTGGGCGAGCCTCGCGGGCCCGTCCGGTGGCGCTGCCTCCGCTCCCGCCGGCGCAGGCATCGCTGCAGCCGACGACGGCGATTGGTCGCCGCCCGCTGGCGTGGCCGTCGGCGCGAAAGGTGAGCCAAACTCGCTCGACAAGCTCCGCGCGCGGCGCATGCGGGCCGAGCGCCAGGCGAAGGAGCACCTCGCCAAGGGCGAACCCATCCCCGAATCCGTGCTCGCGACCATCCGCGAACTCGGTGGCCACACCCCGGCGGGGGCCTAGCCGATGGCCACAGAGGTTCTCTGGTGGATGTTCGCGGTCGTCCTCGTCAGCACCTCCGCTGGCGTCGTGTTTTCGCGCAGCGTCATCCACTCGGCGATCTTCCTGATCCTCAGCATGGTCGGCGTGGGCGTGATGTACGTCCTCCTCACCGTCGAGTTCCTCGCGCTTGTCCAGTTCCTCATCTATGGCGGCGCGGTGACGGTGCTGATCCTGCTCGCGCTCATGCTCACGCGGAGCAGCGGCGCCGGCGTACCCCAGAAGGTAAACGGCTCGCAGGCCCCGTTCGCCGCCGTTGCCGCAGCCGGCATCCTCGCTATCCTGATCGGCGTCGCCGTCGGGACGGAATGGCCCGGGAATACGGACCAGCCGACCAACATCCCGATTGACGCGATCAGCATCCGCCTCTTCCGCGATTTCGGCGCGCCCTTCGTGATCGCTTCTGCGCTGTTGCTGGTAGCCCTTGTCGGGGCGATTATCCTCGCGCGGCAGGAGGACGGAGAGTAATGGTCCCCCTTGAGAATTACCTCGTCCTCAGCGCGGTCCTCTTTTCGCTTGGTGTCTACGGTGTCCTCGCCCGCCGTAGCGCGGTACTCGTGCTCATGAGTGTCGAGCTCATGCTTAATGCAGTATCGCTTAACTTCATCGCCTTCGGCGCCTATCTCGACCCGCAACAGATCACCGGCATTATCTTTGCCGTGTTCATCATCACCGTCGCCGCGGCGGAAGTCGGCCTCGCGCTGGCTATCGTCATTCGGCTTTTCCGCAATCGCTCTACCTCAAACGTGGACGAAGCGGCCATCATGAAATGGTAGGCGGATTGAACGCATGACCATCACCGAACACGCGTGGGTGCTCGCAGCCATCCCGGCGGGCATGTTTTTCGTGCTTGCGCTCACCGGCCGCTACCTCCCGCGCGGTGGCGACCTTCTCGGTGTCGCCGCCACTGGCGCCTCATTCGTGTTGTTCTTCTTCGTGCTCGCCAACTTCCTTCAGTATCGCGATGGCCTTGGACCATGGGTGAACGACTTCGAATGGAGCAGCGTGGGAGAATTCCATCTGCGCTTCGGCATTTTCGTCGACCCGATCACGATCGTGATGCTCGGCGTGGTGACCTCGGTCGCACTGATGGTGAACATTTTCAGCATCGGTTACATGAAGGGTGAGCCGCGCTATTTCTGGTTTTTCGCCGTCCTCCAGATGTTCGTAGCCTCCATGCTCATGCTGGTGATGGCCGATAACCTTCTCCTCCTCTACATCAGCTGGGAACTCGTCGGTGTCTGCTCCTTTCTGCTCATCGGCTTTTACTGGGAGAAGCGTTCCGCCACTGAAGCGGCGAAGAAGGCGTTCATCACCACGCGCGTCGGTGACGTTGGTCTGTTGATCGGCATCATTCTCCTCTGGAAAGCGACGGGCACCTTCAACATCCAGGAGATCATCGAGAAGACCGAGGCGGGTGAAGTCGGCAGCGTGTACCTCTTCGTTTCGATGCTGTTTGTCTTCCTCGGGGCGATGGGCAAGAGCGCGCAGGTGCCCTTCCACGTCTGGCTGCCAGACGCGATGGAAGGCCCCACGCCCGTCTCCGCGCTCATCCACGCCGCGACCATGGTCGTGGCCGGCGTCTATCTGGTAGCCCGACTCCTGCCGATCTTCGCCGTCGCCGACGGCACGATGCTGATCATCACGATTGTCGGCCTCGTGACGGCCTTGCTCACGGGCTTCATGGCGATCGCCCAGACAGACATTAAGAAGGTCCTCGCCTACTCCACGGTCGGGCAGCTCGGCTTCATGTTCGTCGCCCTCGGCTCCGGCAATGTCGGCGCCGCGATGTTCCACCTCACCACCCACGCCTTCTTCAAGGCGCTTCTCTTCCTCGGCAGTGGCTCCGTCATCCACGCCACGCACCACAACCAGGAGCTGGATAAGCTCGGGGGCCTCTGGAAGAAGATGCCCGTTACGGGCACGACCTTCTTCATCGGCTCTCTCGCGCTCGCCGGGGTCTTCCCGCTCGCGGGTTTCTGGTCAAAGGACGAGATCCTCCACGCCACCGAAAGCTGGCAGGGCGGCTGGGCGCTCGTCCTCCTCGGCTTCGCCGCCGTCATGACCGCGTTCTACACCACGCGACTCTTCATTCGCACGTTTATGGGCCAACCGAAGGACGCGCACGTCCACGAGCTCACCCACGAGTCCGGCCCCCTGATGACGCTGCCGCTGGTCTTCCTCGCCGCACTCGCCGCCGTTGCCGGCTTCCTCATCTTCCATGGCGTCGGCCAGGCCCTCGGCTTCCCCGGCGGCTTCCCCGAATTCGTCTTCGACCTCGAACCGGAGCGCTACCACGTCGACTGGGCGCTCGCAGGCGGTTCCGTGGCCATCGCCGTTGTGGGCATCTTCCTCGGCGCCTACATGTACTGGGGCGGCAGCACGGCAAAGTCGACGCGCCTGGCCGAAGCTCAGCCCGGCCTCTATCAACTGATCCTGAACAAGTTTTACTTCGACGATATGTACCAGGCGCTCATCGACCGCGGCGTCCTCGGCTTCAGTTACATCGTCAGCTGGTTCGACCGTTACGTCGTAAACGACACCGGGGTGGATGGCTCCGCCCAGTTCACGGGCTTCAGCGGTTCCATCCTCAAACACATCCAAACCGGGCGCGTCCCCAACTACGCTATGGCCATCGCCGTGGGCGTCATTGGGCTCGCCGTGCTCGGCCTGGCGATAAGGGGCTGATGCGATGACGTACGACGAGGCCCAGGGCTATGTCGTCCTTTCCACACTCGCCATGCCCCTGCTGGCCGTGGTCTGCATCCTGTTGACGCCGGGTGCGCAGAAGATGGTGATTCGCTTCACCGCCCTCTTCTTCGCGACGCTGATGCTCGGCCTCTCGGTCTACCTCTTCACCGCCTACCAGCTCGGCCAGGATTCGATCCAGATGGAGTTGCGTTGGCCGTGGGTGGAGAACGTCGCTTTCCTCGGCGAAAACGGCATCTCCCTTCACCTCGGACTGGACGGCATCTCGGGGCTCCTCGTGCTGCTCAACGGTATCGTCGCTTTCGCCGGCACCCTCGTCAGCTGGAAGCTCGACTTCCGCCCGAAGGACTTCTTCATCCTCTTCTTCGTGCTCATCTCCGGTGTCTACGGCACGTTCTTCTCGCTCGACCTCTTCTTCTGGTTTTTCTTTTACGAACTCGCGGTCGTGCCCCTCTACCTGCTCATCGGGATCTGGGGCTCGACCCGCAAAGAGTACGGCGCCATGAAGCTGACGCTGATGCTCGTGGGCGGCTCCGCCCTCATCTGGATCGGCATCTTCGGCGTCTTCAACTCCGCGGGCCTGCACACGTTCGACCTGCCCACGCTCTGGGCGGCAGGCGCCGACGGCACGATCGACCCCACCACACAGAAGATCTACTTCCCCTTCTTCGTCATCGGCTGCGGCGTATTGGCAGCGCTCTGGCCGTTCCACACCTGGTCACCGGACGGCCACATGTCCGCCCCCACCGCCGTCTCCATGGTGCATGCGGGTGTCTTGATGAAGCTGGGCGCGTTCGGCATCATCCGCCTCGGCATCCAGCTTCTCCCCATGGGCGCGCAGTTCTGGATGCCAGGGCTCATGGTCCTCGGCACGATCGGCGCCGTGTATGGCGCCGTGGCTGCGCTCACTCAGCGCGACTTCAAGCTCATCTCCGGCTACAGCTCCGTCAGCCACATGGGCTACGTGCTCATGGGCCTCGCCACGATGAACCAGATCGGCATCACCGGCGCCGTGCTCCAGATGTTCAGCCACGGCGTGATGACGGCCCTCGTCTTCCTCCTCATCGGCGCGCTCTACGACCAGGCGCACACGCGCGACCTCAAGGATTTCGGCGGCATCGCCAAGGTCATGCCGTGGTGGGTGGTCTTCTACACGATCGCGGGCCTCGCCAACGTTGGCTTGCCCGGACTCTCAGGCTTCACCGCCGAGTTCCACATCTTCGTCGGCGTTTTCCAGAGCTACCCGGTCTTCGGCGCCCTCGCGATCTTCGCCGCGGCGCTGGCGGCGGCGTACATGCTCCGAATGTTCTCCGTCGTCTTCTTCGGGCCCTTCAATCCGCGCTGGCGCGATTTGAAAGACCTTCGCCCGATCGAGGCCCTCGCCGGCGTGGCGCTAATC
>JAYUAG010000419.1:0-8380 GCA_043741475.1 Thermoflexaceae bacterium
CGTCGTTTGGGTGAATGCTGCTGCGGCGTCGATGAGCGGGAAGGCCACGAGCGACACGTCGCCGACCGCCACGTCAGCCATATGCTTCGCCATCGTCCAGCGAATAGACGTCCGGCTCGTCACGGAGCCACTGAAAACTGCGCCCGAACAGGGCGCTGGCGAGATCCTGGCTCGTGGGCGTCGAGTGGTCGATCACAACAGGAGGGCCGCCCGCGCCGACGTAGCAGGTGTATGCCTTCAAGAGCTTGGCCGCAGTCGTGTGGTAGCGACTCGCGGAACGCATCAACGCTTCGGCGGCCCACAGCGTCCCAGGGTCGTACGGCCATTTGGATGGTGTCTCAACCGTTTTGCGCCGCTCTGGGCGAACTAAACATGGCTCTCTCCCGTTGGTGCGACCTCCCCGCCAGGGGCATTTCGCCGCAGACCGCGATTCTAGTGCTGGATATCCTCGTGTCAACCGCCTCTTCGTCGACGGACGACCGGGGCTCCACACGCCTACACTATAGGTCGACAACCACAAAGCGGGCAAAAAGGGGCCTCGGTTGGCCCGCTCCCCCTGAACCATGGCGCGGAATTCTGAACCGCGGCCTAATCCAAAATCTCCACTGTGCCCTTCGTGCCGTCGACGCGCAGCCGCATCCCGTCCTTGATCATGCGCGTGCCGTTCTGGGTGCCGCCGACACAGGGGATCTCGTATTCCCGCGCCACGATCGCGCAGTGCGAGAGGGGTCCGCCGGCATCGGCGACCACGCCGCCGGCGACGCCGAAGAGCGGCGTCCAGGCGGGCATCGTCGAGCGGCAGACCATGATTTCGCCCTCTCCCAGTTTATCCGCGTCATCAAGGCTGAGGAGCACGCGCGCGACACCGGTGACCGTGCCTCCGGAACAGGGTATGCCCTTGATCGTCTGGCCGTCGCGCGAAGGCTCCATGCCGAGCCCGAAGAACTTCGACACGAGCGGGTCCGGGGGCATGTCCGCGGGCGGCGGTGTGCCCACGGCCGGGAGTGGCGTGAGCAGCTCCTGGCGGGCCTGCTCCGCGCGCCGGGCGACCACGGAGCCCTTGAAACCTCCACGGTCACCGCCGGCGGCGATGCCACGGATCTCCTCGAACGTGAGATAGAACACATCTTCGGTGCCGGCCAGCGAGCCTTCCGAAACGAGGCGCTTGCCGAGCTGAAGAACTCCGTGGCGCAGGACGGTCGTCGTCTTCTGGTCGATCGTGAAGTTGTGGTCCTCGGCGATGGGGATGTACTGCTGGGCGATGCCGAGCATGCCGTGGAACTGGCCGGCCGCCTCGGGCGGCAACTTCGCTGCGAGCTCGCCGGCGAGCCGGTCGCGATCGGCGGCCTGGCGGCGGTGGCCCTCGTATGGGTCACCGCTGTCTGGCTTCGAGAGGAAGCCCTTGAGCTGCAGGAAGGGCGTCGATTGGTCCTCGCGCCAGCTGGGCGAGGACAACTCGATGAAGCGGTTCGCCCGCCAGCCGTAGACGTCGAGGAAGGCTTGCCAGCGCTTCAAGAACTCCGCCGCAAGTGGGTCGCCAACGACGGCCAGGATGCCGCCTTCCGTCGTTGCCCCCGCGACCGCCTTTGCCAGCGAAGGGCTCTCCCTCACCCAGCGGCTCAAGTCCCAGAAGGCCTTGCCGAGGGCGACTGACTTGTTGTCGAAGCCCTGGAGCAGCTGGCGGGACTGCGATACCGCTTCCTCGCCCAGCACTGCGCCGAGGAAATCCTCGAGGCCGAAGACCGCGTTCATGGGCGGGATATTGACGCGCATGTGGATGTCCCAAACGCGCACGAGCCGTTCGTGGAAGCCCGCCACGAATGCAGCGAGAGCAGGCGTCGATGCCGCGCCGTAGTCGAAGCCGAGCACTTCATCGCATTCGGCCAGCACGCGCGGTTCGAAGGTCTCGCGCCAGTCCTGGAGGACGGTGGCGCCGAGTTCCATGGTGATACGGATCATCTCCTGGAAGCGTGCATCCATCTCTTCGGGCGTCCCGATTACGGGCACGGGGGCGAGGTAGGTATAGCCGTTGAAGGTGGCCGAGCGGGCGCCGGAGATCGGCATGGACAGCTTCGCGATTGCGTTCGTGGCGCCTTCGATGTAGCTGGGCAGCGTGAGCGTGGCGTCGAGAGGAGCGAGCGCGTGGGGCGAGTGCATGGAGTCCTGGAACCAGAAAAGCTGCTCGTCTTCGGGCGCCGCCCAATGGATCGGAAAGTCGGTTGCCGTGGCGTCGGTTGCGGTTGTCATGACCCGCTTTGTTACCATCAGCGTGGGATCGATGCAAGCCGGGCAGTGGCGCTAGCCAGCGCCTCGCCATGCATTTCAGCCCGGCGCCCACTGCCCCGGATCGATGCGACCCCCGCAAGACTCCTGGCTGCCCGCACGCTCTTCAATACAGCACGCTCGACTGCCTTAGCGACGAGGATGCCGGCTATTAGCGCGTCGTCGGCCGCCGGTTCGCGGCCGCCCATTGCTACCGCGAACGCTACATCGCCATCGGCGAAGGTGTGCACCGGGTCGATCGTGCGGGCGAGGCCGTCGTGCGCCTGGTAGGCGAACCGTTGCAAGGTGGCGTGGTCGAAGCGCACGTTCGTGGCGACACAGACCAGGGTTGTGTTCTGGGCGCTCGTGGCGGTGGCGGCCTCAGCCATGCGCTCCACGAGCCACGCGGGGCGGCGCGCCACGACCTCGTCGAGCCCCAGCATTCGGCCGTCGACCATCGGCCCGGCGGCGAGTGTCCCGTTCGTGGGGTCGACGATGTTGCCGACAGGGTTCGTGACGACCAGCGCGCCCGCGACCAGCCCATCGGGGCCGGTGAGGCTGGCCGTTCCCACGCCGCCTTTGAGCCAGCTTTCAGGCCCGAGCAGCTTTGCTACGGTCGCGCCCGTGCCCGCGCCCACGCTCCCCTGGGCGACGGCGCCGCCTTTCGCGCCCTCCGCGGCGGCGTAGCCCTCGACTTCGCCGGGGAAGGTAGGTTGGCCCGCACCGAGGTCGTAGATCACGGCGGCGGGGACGATCGGTACCTTCGGAGTCGAGGGGGCAAGGCCGTACCCGATGCCGTGCTCTGCGCACCAGCGAACAACGCCCGTCGCTGCGGCAAGGCCGAACGCGCTCCCCCCGGTGAACAGGATCGCATCACAGCGGCGCACGAGGTTGGCCGGATGGAGCACGTCCGTCTCCCTTGTGCCGGGCGCGCCGCCGCGTGCGTCCACGGCTGCGGCCGTGGCGCTCTCGCAGAGGATGACGGTGCAGCCCGTAGCGTTATGCCGGTCCGTCCAGTGGCCAACGCGCACCCCGGGCACGTCGGTGATCGCGTCGCGGCGTCCCGGCGTCCATCCAGCAGCCGCAGGCGACGAGGTCATTCGGGTGGCCGCCAGCCAGCGTTGCGGCGTCCATCCAGGTAGGCGTTCAGGAAGCCGCGTGCAATCTGGCAGAGGTCGGCGGTGAGGTCCGCGAGGTTGGCCGCGTCCTGCTCTTCGACGCCGAAGCTCGCGGCCACCGGTACGCCATCCGCGCCTACGCCCGCGAGCCAGCACTCGGTGGCGATGTTGCGCGCCCCGAGCCCGGGGATGAGGAGCATCGAGTTGCCAGTCTCGGCCGCTGCGACGAGGCCCGTCAGGTCCGCGAGGCCGGGTTGGGCGCGAAGGCTCCGCGCGTGGGGCGCGGCGGTGGCGTCGAGGCTGAGGTCGCGCAGCATCTGCTCCGGCGTCCAGGTCGCCGCCCGTTGAATGAAGAGCTTCCAGGCATCGACGCCGGGCAGAGGGCGGAGGAGCGTGCGCGCGACGCTGTAGGTGCGGTCACTGAGTGCGCCGTAAACGGCCGTGAGCCGCCGGCAGCTTTCGGCGAGTTCCTGACCGATGAGCCCGGTGAGCACGGCGCGGTCGCCGGATTCGCTGAAGACGAGCGCGCGGAGGGCGGCGTCCGCCGCCATCTGGGGCTTGCGCAGGGCGCTGCGGGCGTAGGCGTCGAGGAATTCGAGTTCGGATAGGCCCCCGGGAAACGCATCTACCATGGAAACGATTGTGCGCGGAGGAGTGGGCCCGGCGCAAAGCGAGGGACGCGCCCCTCAGCCCCAGAGGGCGGCGCGAGTTCGAATGGCGACCGGGTGAGCCGCCGGAGAGCGGATGCCGTCCTCGATGCGAGAGGCGGTGAGGCGGATCGCCGCCGAGGCAACGTCGTCCCCGAAGTTCTCGATCAGGCGGCGGGGCAGCCCGAGGAGCCAATCGAGCCCCCAGAGCATGCCGGCCAACTCGATCATCCCCGCAGTCTCTCCGGTGGGCAGCAAACGCCCGGCTGCATATCTCCGTGCAAGGTCGTCGCGGAGGGTTGCTTCGGCGCCGCAGGTCAGCAGGAACGCGGCGATGTCGCAGAGTTGCGGACCGAACCCGGCGGCGCCGAAGTTCACAAGCCGCGGCCCGGAGGGCCCGAAGACGACGTGATCGGCTGTGGCCGCGGCGTGGCAGAACCCCAACGATCCCGAGGCCAGCGCAGCCCGGGCTTCCGCCAACGTGGGCTCCGCAGCCGCGCGTTCTTCTGACGTGAATCCGAGGCGGAAGAGCTGGAGGTCGCGTCCGGGCATAGTGGCGTCCGGGGAACGCTCCCAGCGCAACCCCTCGCGGATCGGCAGCCGGTGAAGCTCGGCGAGCGTGTCGACCGCGGCTTCGAGCCGGTCCGCGGACGGCTCGACGTTGAGGGCTGTCAGCCCATCGACCCACTCCTCGATGGTCGTTTCACCCACGACCGCCAGGAGGCGCGGCGCCCCGGCGAAGCGAGCGCGCTGGAGCGCCTCAAGCACGGCGATATGGTTCTCCCGCGCCTCCGCGCCCGCGAAACGCCGCACCAGCATGAAGCTGTGGGCGCCGCCTTTATGGTCGAGCGTCAGGCGTTCCGAAGCACCGGCACGCAGCCCCAGCGGCTCGACCTCGACCACAGTTCCACCCAGTTGGCGCTCCAACTCCGCGTGCTCAACGAGCACGGTTCGCCCTCCGGCGGGCCTTCGGTTGACACTTCGGGCAGTAGTGCGTCCCCCGACCACCGACGACGGTGCGGACGATGATCGTGCCGCAGGCGTAGCAGGGGCTGCCATCGCGGCGGAACACCTGCACGTACATATGTTGGTGGCCCTGGTTCCCCTGGCCATCGACGTAGTCTTTGAAGCTGGCGCCGCGGTTGGCGATGCCGCGTTCGAGCACGGCGCGGGCGGCAGCATGGAGACGCTTCGAGGCGGCCGCGCTGAGCTCCCCGGCGGGCGAGTCGGGCCGGACCCTGGCTTCGAAGAGCGCCTCATCGACATAAATATTGCCGAGGCCCGACATCCGGCGCTGATCGAGGAGCACGGCCTTGACTGGGGCCGTCCGCGCCGCGAGCGCCGCCCGAAACCGCTTCAGTGTGAAGCCATCGTCGATCGGCTCGGGGCCGAGCTTGCCGATGACTTCAGCGGGATCGGCAACGACGCGCCACGTACCGAACTTGCGCAGGTCCGACCAGCGAAGGTCGTGCCCGTCATCAAGGATGAGCCTCGCCCGCTCGTACGACTCCGAGACCGCGTCGTGTTCTCGCCATACGATCCGGCCGGTCATTCGCAGGTGGGCGATGAACGTCGTCCCGTTGTCCAACCCGAAGAGCAGGTATTTCCCGCGGCGCCCAACGGAGATGAACTTCCGTCCGACCAGCGCCGCACGCAGGATCTCGAGCGGCAGTCCGGCGAGCAGGTGAAGCGTGCCTGCGTCGACGTCCAGGTCCACAATCGTCCGCCCGCTTACGAGCGGCGCGAGGTCGCTGCGGATCGTCTCAACTTCAGGTAGTTCGGGCACGGGGATAGGGGAAAGCGACAGGGCCGAAGGCGCAAGCGGCTGTCAGGGCTTCAGTAGCGGAAGACTCTCGCGAGGTCGATGCGGACGCCGAGGCTTTCGACGCGTACCCGCCCACTGTCGCCGTAATGCGACTCTGAGTACGAGCCATCCGGCCGCCGCCGCCAGGCGGTGACCGTCCGTTCGTAGGGATGGACGCGCCAGATTTCGAGGTCGCCGCGCTCACGATAGGCGGGCAGCTTGCTCTCGACGTCGTAATCCCCGGTGGACCGCGACCAGACCTCGACGACGAAGGGCAGGGTCTCGGCGTACTCCTCCAGCGTCGTGGGTTGGCCGCGTCGCACTTCGAGCAAGGCGACCGGGATGACGATCACATCGGCCACGACGTAGCGATCCTGGCCGAGGCGCATGTGGCCGGCGTTCATCCGCACCGAGTACCGATCCGGGTCAAGCCGAATCGAGAGCTGCCGCAGGAACTCAGAGCTGTGTTGATTGTGTTCCATCGTCATGGAGGGCTTCCTCACGAGGTGGCCGCAGCGCAGCTCCCAGACGCCCTCGTCGTCTTCGAGGGCCACCCGCCGGAACGTCTCAACGCTGACTGTCATGGCGACAGCATACCAGCCGGGGCTGACCGGCACGATGGTCCCTGGCGGTTGCGCTGGGATCCTGCCGCCTCGTAGCGTTCCCGCCACTCACCCACTGCAGGAGTCCCCAATGCCCTTCGAGAACATCGAAATCGACCGTGTCGGCGCCGATGGCCGCGTCGCCCGCATCACTCTCAACCGCCCGGAGAAGATGAACGCGCTCAGCCAGGAGCTGCTCTTCGAACTGAACGACGCGCTCCACGACATCGAAGCGGACGACTCGGCGCGCGTCATCATCCTTCGCGGCGCCGGCCGCACGTTCAGCGCCGGCTACGACCTCACCCCGTCCCGCGGCGGCGCTGACGGCGTCGTGCGGCGCTACAAAGCGGTCGATGAGAAGGGCCGCCGCATGGCGATGGGCATCCGCACGGGCATGCAGCAAATCACGGACATCCAGATGTACTACTGGAACATGGCGAAGGTGACCGTCGCCCAGATCCACGGCTACGCGCTCGCGGGCGGCTGCGAGCTGGCGATGATGTCGGACATGATCACCGCCGCCGAAGACGCGCAGTTCGGGCATCCCGGCGTCCGCGGCCTTGGCGTGGCCCGAAACGGCGTCATCTGGCCGCTCGTTATCGGCATGCGCAAGGCGAAGGAGCTGTACTACACCGGCGCCTCGATCTCTGGCAAGGAGGCGCAGGAGTGCGGCATGATCAACCACGCCTGGCCCAAGGAGGAGCTGGAAGAGCGCACGATCGAGTTCGCCGACCGTATCGCCAACCTGTCGGCCGACCACCTCGCGATCCTCAAGGTCAACATGAACCGCTTCTACGAGAACATGGGCATCTACTCGTCCGTGCGCAGTTCGACGGACCTCGATGCGATGGGCCAGTTCACCGGCGAAAGCTACGCCTGGCAGGACAAGGTGCGCGAATCGATGGAGAAAGGCACGGGCCTCAAGGGCGCGCTCGACTGGCGCGACGGCCGTTACCGCGACTACCGCCAGAAGGTGTGATGGCCGTTGGTGGTTGGCCGTTGGTCACCGGCCGATGGCGTGATTGCCGCGAGCGCCAGAGACTCACGTTCCGTGCGCTCCGGGTCTCGTTCGCCGCTCAGACTGCACTCGCTACTGCTGGCGGATCTGTGCACATCCTGGTGCCACTCCAGGTTAGCTCGAGGGCGGGGCCAGCGTTCCGCCGGAGCAGTACTCCCCTTCTCCCGCAACGTCGGGAGAAGGGGCTGGGGGATGAGGGCGGAGCGCCGGTGGCCGCGACAGTCGCCAGAAGTCAAGTTGGAGCGGCACTAGGTGAACCACCAGGCCAGTCCCGCCGCCAAAAGGACGGTCCCGAGGATCGCGGCGCCAATCGCCAGTGCGGGGATGCCTCGTTCGCGGCCGGCTGGTCTCGACGGCGTCGCGGGAGCGTGGCGGCGAGCCCACTCCGCCCGGGTGAGCGCTCGGCCTCGGACGAACGGCGGCTTTTCGCTGCGCTCTGCAAGCGGCCCTACCGTTCCCAAAAGCAGGACGTCCGGCCGTGCCGCCGACAACTGAATCGCCCACGGCATCGACATGAGCGCGCTCCCACCATGCGAAAGCTGCCCAGAAGCAACAATGGAGTCAGTCATCCGGTCGAGCATCCGCTTCGTTTCCCAGGCGAACGCCTTCCAAACGTCCGCCGGGGCCAGTTCCTCGACGACCCGTCGCGAGCAGCTGATCCCTGCTCCTCGAAACGCGTCGCTCACCAGGTCGAGAAGCGACGCCTTGGCCGCCGGTTCCACTACGGCCACGCATCCCGCTTGCGCCATCAGGTTCCGCAAGTCCAGACCCCAGGCGACAAGCGCGGAACGAGGCCCCGGATTCCATCCGTACGGCAACGTCGCGGAGAGGATGAGCAGGTCAACCGGGGCGCCGGCCACGACGTGCCCGGCGAGCACAAGATCGAGCGTGGCAGCGACGTTCCGGCGCTGGTTCGCTGGCGCATCCTG
>JAYUAG010000420.1:0-3599 GCA_043741475.1 Thermoflexaceae bacterium
GATGCAGGCAGGCCCCTGCAGATCGCGGTGCCCTTCAACGCGCGCGACGTAAACCTGCAGATCTGGCAACTTGAAGTCGGTGGCGTGCCGCTCTTCTTGCTCGATCCGGACGTCGAAGGGAACTCGCCCGAAGACCGCGGGGTGGCCTCCCGGCTCTACGGCGGCGACATCGAAACTCGCATCGACCAGGAGCTGCTGCTCGGCGTGGGCGGTTATCGGGCGCTGCGCGCCATGGGTCTCCGGCCCGCCGTCTGCCACATGAACGAAGGCCATTCGTCGCTCATGGCGGTCGAACGCACGCGCACCCTCATGGAGGAGACTGGCGTATCCTTCGAAGAGGCGCGCGTCGCGGTCGCGGCGGCGACGGTCTTCACCACGCACACGGCGGTGGCGGCCGGGATCGACCTCTTCCCCGCGGATCTTGTGCGGCGCCATCTCGGCCACTACTACGGCTCGCTGGGCATTTCCGAGCACGCATTCCTCGGGCTCGGACGCATCAACCCTGAGGATGAAACCGAACCGTTCTCGATGGCTGTGCTCGGGCTCAAGCTGAGCGGCTTCCGCAACGGAGTTTCGCGGCTGCACGGGGAGGTTTCTCGGGCACTCTGGGAGCGAGCCTGGCCGATGCTCCCGGTCGAACAGCTGCCGATCACCTCGGTTACGAACGGCGTGCACCTCCCGACGTGGGTGTCACACGAAATGGGTGAGCTCTTCGACCGCGCGGTGGGCAGTGAATGGCGAGATGACCCGGTCGCCGGCACGGACTGGGCCCGCCTGCGTGGGGTCGACGACCACGAGCTGTGGTCGATCCACGAACGGCAACGGGAGAGGCTCGTCGAACGGGCCCGCGCTCAGCATCGCGCCGCCGACGCACGGCTCGGCACGGGGGGACGGCACACGCACCAGGGGCCGCTGGACGCGGCCATCCTGACAATCGGTTTTGCCCGTCGCTTCGCGGCGTACAAGCGTGCCACGCTCCTCTTCCGCGACCCCGAGCGGCTGGCGCGCCTCGTCAACGACCCGGAGCGGCCCGTGCAGTTCATCTTCGCCGGCAAAGCCCATCCGCAGGACGAGCCGGCGAAACAGCTGATTCGGGAGGTAGTGGCCCACGCGCGGCGTCCGGAACTCAAGGAGCGGCTCGTGGTGCTCGATGGCTACGACATCGAGCTCGCCGGCGTGCTCGTGCAGGGATGCGACCTCTGGCTCAACACACCACTGCGCCCGCTGGAGGCGAGCGGCACGAGCGGCATGAAGGCAGTCGCCAACGGCGCCCTTCATTGCAGTGTGCTCGATGGATGGTGGGCCGAGGCTTACCGGCCCGGTCTCGGCTGGGCCATCGGTGGCGAAACGGTCGACGCTGACCGCGAGGCCCAGGATAGCCTCGACGCCGGTTCGCTCTACGGCCTGCTGGAAAACGAGGTCATCCCGGCGTTCTACACGCGCGGCGACGACGGCGTGCCACACGACTGGGTGGCGCGGATGAAGGGTTCGATCGCCGCCTTCGCGGCCACCTTCAGCACGCACCGGATGGTGGGCGAGTACGCTTCGCGCGCCTACACGCCGGCAGCGTTGAGCTGGCACCGGATGCGGGCAGACCAGATGGCCGGCGCCCGCGAACTGGCCGGCTGGCTGGAACACCTGAGGCGCTTCTGGCACACCATCAAGGTCATCGCGACGGACGACAACGTACCCGCGCATCAACGGATCTCCGGCGCGGTGACGGTCCGAACCCAGGTGCACTTCGGCGAACTCGCCGCGCGTGATGTGCGCGTGGAACTCCTCCACGGCCGTGCGACCCCCGGCGGCGACATGCTCCCACAGGGCATTGTGACCATGACGCTTGAAGGCGTCGGCGAAGACGGCCTGTGCCGCTTCGAGGGCAGCTTTGACCCGCAGACCGGTGGGCGTACCGGGTACGCGATCCGCATACTCCCGCGCCATCCACTCTTGACGACACCGGCGGAGCCCGGACTGGCGGTCTGGGCGTGACCATTCACACCCGGTTGGGGCTCGTGTTTCACCAGCACCAACCCCTGGGCAACTACGGTTTCGTCTTCGAAGAGCTGTACACGAAGTCCTACGAGCCGCTCGTCGCCTGCCTCGAACGGCACCCCGGCGTGAAGGCCGGGCTGCACTACAGCGGGCCACTCCTTGAATGGCTCGCCGCGAATCACCCGTTGTTACTGGAGCGCGTCGGCGCGCTGGCGCAAAACGACCAGGTGGAACTGCTCGGGGGTGGGTACTACGAACCGATCTTGCCCGCCATCTCTTACCGGGACCGCGTGGGCCAGCTCATAAAGCTCCGCGAAGCGGTCGCGCGGACGTTCGGCAAGGCGCCGGCCGGTATGTGGCTCCCGGAGCGGGTCTGGGAACCGTCACTCGCGCGTGCTATCGCGGAGGCCGGGTACCGTTGGACGATCCTAGACGACGTGCACTTCGAAGGCGCCGGTTTCCGTGCTGAGAACCTCCATAGCTGGTACCTCACGGAGGATGAGGGGAGCAAGGTGGGCGTCTTTCCTTCCAGTACCGCCTTTCGCTACCTCACGCCGTGGGGCAGCGACGAGGACTGTATCGGATTCCTCCGGTCCCATGGCGACCGCCATCCCGGTTCGTTGCTCGTCATGGGAGACGACGGCGAGAAGTTCGGCGGCTGGCCGACGACCTACGCCCACTGCTGGGAGGACGGCTGGGTGGACCGGTTCTTCGCGCGCCTGGAACACGAGTCTCACTGGATCGAAACGGTCCACCTCGGCCGCTGGGAGCGGGAGCACCCGCCTGTCTCGCTCGCCTACCTCCCGGCGACGTCGTATATGGAGATGGGCGAGTGGGCCCTCCCTCCAGACGAACAGCACGCCATGGAAGAGGCGAGGAGACGACTCCGCGAGGGCGGCCACGCAGACCTCCTTCGTTTCGTGCGCGGCGGACACTGGCGCAACTTCATGATCCGTTACCCGGAAGTGAATCTGCTTCACAAGCGGTTGCTCCGGCTCTCCGACGCGGCCCACGAAGCCGGGTCACAGGCGGCGCTGGACGAGGTTTGGAAGGCGCAATGCAACTGCCCCTGGTGGCACGGCGTCTTCGGCGGCGTCTACCTCGAACACATCCGCCACGCGAACTTCGGTAGCATGGCAGCCGCCGACAACGCCCTCTTCCCCGGCCGCCAGTTGCCGGAAGTACGCGATTGGGACTTCGATGGCCACGAAGAGGTCTGCCTGCGCACCGACCGGCAGCTCGCCGTAGTGGACCCGGCGGACGGCGGCACAATCCTGCATTGGGAACTGCGGGACATCCCATGGCACCTGACGCACGCTATCGCCCGCCGTCCGGAGGCATACCACGCGGCCGCGGCCGCAGCCAACTCGACCGCGGGCGAAGTACGCAGCATCCACGACGGTCTGCGCGTGAAGGACGCGGCTGCCGCACACGCAGCCACGATCTACGACCGGGGTATGCGGCTGGCCGCGCAGGACACCTTCCTGGAGGCGGGCGCCAGTCGGGACGACTATCGCCGCGAGCGGCTCGCCTGGCAGCCGGCATACGACGAGTGGCGGCTCGACGAAGACGGCGCCATGGCGATGATCGGCGCCGACGTGGCGGGC
>JAYUAG010000421.1:0-3596 GCA_043741475.1 Thermoflexaceae bacterium
GTGCGAGGTGACGGGCGTGAACGCCTGAGGAATCAGCTACCCCGTCCAGTATGTCCGTGCCTGCCAGTTTTGCCACAGCGAGGGGTCGAAGTTCTGTGCGTTGGTAGCGTTCGGGTATACGCCCGTGTTGTGTTCGATCTCATCTGGCCACCGCCTCCGCCACACGCCGAACCTCGTCGGCCGTGCGACTTGTGCCCCGGACAACCGTGAGGATTTCAGATCCGGAATCCCAAATCACCACGGTGGCCTGTCCAAGGCCATCGAGCGCTGGCTTACCGGCGATCGCCAGCCGGCCCGGGAGTGCGAGCGGCTGCCATTGCCCTGAGGCAATCTCGGCGCCCCGGTACTCAGCCTTAGGCGAATAAGTGCGGAAGATCTCAATGTATCCGCCGTGTTCGATCTCGAACCGGCCAGACGAGCGCAACAGTCATCGTGGTGCTGGATCCACGCCTGTAGCCTGCTGCGAGTCGGCTCGGGGGTCGTCGCGTCCAGTATCGCGTGCGCGAGCCGCGAGATGTGCCGCCTCACCGTCGCCTCACTGAGCCCGAGCCGGGCGGCCATGGACGCCACCGGTTCTCCTGGATGGATGAGTGCGGCAATCTGATTCTGCCGAAGCGTCATCCCTGCGTAGTGCCGATTCCGAAGTTCACAATCGGCCGTGACGGCCCCGTCGTCAGCCATGTCGAGCCCCTGTCTGCGCGTCGCGGGCGCTTCCAAGATCCGGCTTACCACAGAGGCGGCTCGGTCGGCAACAATTGTAGACTGGGCCTTACCGAATCTGATCCTCCCGTTACTCTTGCGCCGGCCCCGCCAGCTGGAGTCCGAGCAGCATCTCTCGGAACATCTTTAGACCCCCCGCCGGAAGACCTCCTCCAGGGCGAGCCGCTTCCGGTCACGCTCAGCGCGAACAAGCGCGAGACGCCAGTCCGTGCGGTGGGCGTTGCGGCGCTCATAGTCTACCCAGCCGAGGATGATGGCGGCGAGGGCCACCATGAAGATGGCGTTGCCGCCGATCCAGAGGATGAGGATGCCCAGGCGCTGGTCGTCCAGCGGGCTCATCCCTGACCACGCCGGGAGCCGTGCGGCGAAGCCGTTGTGGAAAGGCGTCGTCGCGCTGAGGAACATGCCGCCGAAGAGCCCCTTGTGCGTCATCTCGACGAAGACGTAGAGCGCGCGCAGCGGATAAGGCATGCGCCATCGCAATGGGTCGGCGCTGAGCGCCGGCGTCCAGAAGCAGAGGGCCACGAGCAGCAGCGTGGCCTGCTGGGTGTCACGGACGAAGCCGTGCTCGGCCGCGTAGTCGGTGAGCCGCGTGAACTGCCAGAGATAGGTGACGACGGCGAAGCCGAGCCACGAAGCCAGGGGGAAGGTCGTGATCCGCACCACGCGGCTGCGTGCGAACCGGCGCAGCCTCCGCCGGGATAGCGGCGAGCCCGCGCGAAAAGCCAGCGTCAGGGGCGCCCCGAGAACAATCAGCGGCGCCGCGATCATCGTCAGCAGCAAGAAGCCGAGGAAGTCTACCCAGAGGAAACGGTTGCCCCAGTATTCAACCGGCGACAGCACCGCCAGTCCGACCAGCGCGACGCCGGCGGCGAACGAGCCTAGCCGCCAGGCCGGATGCCGCGAACCACGCGCACGGGCGACCCGAAAGCCGCGGACGTAAAGCATCACCGCTGCCGCAACCAACAACAGCCACGGCACATCGATCGCCCAGTGCGAGAGCATCGACCCCAGGCGCGGCGCGTCCATGGGGTGAGCATACGCGAAGGAGTGACGAGTGATGGGTCATGAGTGATGAGCTGGCATTGCCCCACCGCGGAACCGAACTGCCAATGCCCGCCGCCCGCCCTGTCCGGACAAGCCACAGGACGCGCTCATCACCCATCACCCATCTTTCATCACTTTGTCAATAGTCTCGTGGGTCGGAGTTTCCCCCAAACGACTCGCGCAGCGCCGAGATCCGCGACCGTTCGGCGAGCAGCTGGAGGATCTTCAGGGCCTCCGCGGCAGAGAGGTCCTCGCCCGCTTCAATCTGTTGCCGCCGGATCTCGGCGTCGATCTGGGCGAGCCGCTGGTCAGCCTGTTGGGGCGTCTTGGGGTCGTCCTGGGCTCCGGGATTGCTGCCCGGCTGAGTCGTCGCGCCCGGCTGGGCGCCCGGCGTCCCGGTTGCCCCGGGCTGGGGCGCGGACGAGGCGGGACTCGGATTCCCCTGAGGCGGCGTTGCGTCGGGGTCGCCCGGGTTTTGGGCCGGAGGCGCGTCCGGTGGTGGCGGCATGAGGATCCGCCTCACCACCTCATAGTCCCGTCGCGAGGTGTCGTCTCCCGGGTCCTCGATGAGCGCCTGTTTGAACGCCTCAAGCGCGCCCGGAAGGTCGCCCTGTGAAAAGCGATGGTGGCCAAGGCTCGCCTGGGCGCGGCCGCGAGTCTTCGCGGATGTGCTCGCAAGGGCGCGGCGCGCCGCCAGCGCCGCCTCGTCGTAGCGCTTCTGGGCGTGCAGCGCGGCAGCGAGGTTCAGGCTGATCGCCGCATCGTTCGGCCGCTCCGCCTGCGCCTCCACAAACAGGTCACCCGCGCCCGCGTAGTCGCCCGTCTTGAATGCAGCGAGGCCTTCCTCGTTCAGGTCGTGGGCGCGCGTCGCGCATCCCGCTCCCATGAACAGCATCGCGACCGCCGCCGCGACGAAGGCGTGGTTCGGACGCAGCCGCGGTCGCGGCACGCGCTCAAACACGCTCCCCAGTACAAGCAGAACAATGGCCGCGCCGGCGAACCATGGGTAGCGCTCGATCGGCAACGTCGTCGACTGGCTGTCGAACTCGGAGCGCTTGAGCGCCGTTACGCGCCCTTCGATGGCGCCAGGCAACGCCCGCACATCGCTCCCCACATAGCGGCCGCCCGCCGCCACCGCGAGCGCGCGCAGGAACGTCTCGTTGAGCCGCGTCACGATCGGGACGCCATTCGCGTCCCGCTTGTCCGTCGTTGTGGGCGTGCGGCCGTCGAAGATGGGGATCGTCCCTCCCGCTGCCGTGCCCACGCCAGCCACGATCAGCTCGACCCCGGAGGCGGCGATGCGCGTGACCGCACCGGCGGGATCGGCGCCGAGGTCGTCGCCGTCGCTGACGAGGACGAGGAGACGCCCGGAATCTGATTCAGCGTCGAAGGCGGCGAGGGCGACGACCAGGCCTGAGGCCGCACTCGTGCCCCCCTGGACAAGGACGGGCCCTGGTTCCAGCGTCCTCACGACCTGGCGCGCCGCTTCGAGGTCCGCCGTGAGGGGGAAACGGATGCGCGCGCTGCCGGCGAAGATCACAAGGCCGACGCGATCCCCTCCGAGCCGACGAAGCGTGGTCTCGATCGCTGCTTTCGTCGCCTCCAGTCGGCTCGGCGCGACGTCCGTCGAAGCCATGCTCCGTGACACGTCGATCACGAAGATCACCTGACTGCCGCTGCGGGGGATCGAGGCTTCGCGCTCGCCCCACCGCGGCTGCGCCGCCGCCACGACCGCGCTGAGAGCGGCGCACGTGAGCAAGGCGGCACTGAGATAGCGCGGGCCGGAGACGCTCTCGCGAGTGACGGCGCGCGCCCGCCGCGAGCCGCCG
>JAYUAG010000422.1:0-18677 GCA_043741475.1 Thermoflexaceae bacterium
GATCGCCCCTTCGCTCACGAGCGACAGCCCCTCGAGGGCGAGGCCCATCATCTCGAGGTCAAGGAGGTTGAGACGACGGCCGATCTCGGCCGCCTCCGCTCCACCCAGTCTCCCTTCGGCGGCGTCGTTCCCGGCCATCAGGGCCACGTAGCCCGTAAAATAGGTCGCCCAGCCGTGCGCCTCGCATTCGGGCACGCCCTGCAGGTGGCGCTTCGCCCTCCCCAGCCAGCCCAGAGCGACCGCCATCTCACCGCGGTCAGCGCAATCGCCGGCCATCCAGACGGCAGCCAGCGCAGCCGCGGGCATGTCGCGTGAATTGCGATGGGCGGTGTAGGCCCGTTCCGTCGCTACGAAGGCCGCGTCGAAGTCGTGGAGCATGCGACAGACCCAGGCAAACTCCTCGCACGTTTCGGGGCTCTCGGCGCAGGCGCGGACGGCTTCAAAGAGCGTGCGCGCCTCGGCCCAGTCGGCGCGGGCAACCGCCTCGCGCGCCCGCCGTTCGAGTTCGGCGCGCGGTTCGGCGGGGACTGGGGCTTCGGGCGGATCGTCCACTGCGGCGGATTCTAGCAACTACGTCGCGGCTTCAATTGTCAGCCAGCCATTCACGCCGCCCGGACGGGATCGGTTGGCCGGCGAGCACGGCCGAAAGCCACTCGAGCAGGAGCGCTTCGAGCCGGACCTTCGCCGCTACGAGAGAATGGCCGGTGTCCGCGAACAGGACGATTTGCTTCGACCCTTCGGCGCGGCGGTAGATATCTTCGCTCGCCTCATGACTGAGGACCGTGTCCGACGTGCCGTGCACGAGCAGCAATGGCTTTCCGAGCTGCTCCACCTGGCGCGTGCCATGGAGTTGGGGCGAGAGCGAAGCGACGCCGCGGACGATGGGCGCGAGCTCTCCCGCCTTGATCACGACGGCCGCGCCGAAGCTGTGGCCGACGAGAGCGACGCCCGTCGCGCCGATGCCCTTGAGAAAGCTGCAGCCGGCGAGGACATCGGCGACGCACTCCTCGAGTACGTTGGGCCGGCGATAGTTGAGGCGCAGCACGGAAATCTGTGCGGCCTCGGCCAGGCCAGCTGGCAACCGCGCATAGAGCTTCTCCGCAGGGCCATCGAGCCCACCCATGGCGCCGCCGACGCAGATGACGGCGGCGGCGCCGCCCTCGACGGGGTGGAAGCGGCCGTCGATGTCGCCGCGGCTGGTTCGCAGAAGAAGGGGGATCGCGCCGAGCTCATCGGCCGGGCCCGCGCCCACCTGGAGCAGGCGCAGGGTGATGTCGTCGGCCTCGTCGCTGGCGGCGCTGGATGATTCTGCTGTCACGCCGCGCACAATAACTATCCGAACCGCGACGGTCACGGGGCGGGTTGTGTCTCACGGCGGTCAGGTGGGGGTCAGTTCCGTCGCCGGGCATGGTCGCTGCAACCCGCTTGCTGACGCGCGCGTTCCGGATTCCGCTATACCCATGCGCGGCGGCCGGTCACGGGGCGGGCTGTGTCACACGGCTGCCGAGAGGTGATCGATCGCGTCGCCGGCATGGTCGCTGCAACCCGCTTGCTGACGCGCGCGGTTCGGACTGCAGATCGAACCTGTGCCCTGTCCCCTGTCCCCTGTCCCCTGTCCCCTCTACCCTAGTCACATGTGTGGGATCTGTGGCGTTCGCCGCAAGGACGCTGAGGCTGTCCCGGAGGGGTATATCGACGCGATGGTTGCGACGCTGCGCCACCGCGGACCGGACGGTGAGGGGAGTTTCTTCGCGCCGGGCATTGGGCTCGGCTTTACGCGGCTGCGAATCATCGACCTGACGGAGGCGAGCGATCAGCCGATCCTCGACGCCGCCTCGGAGACGGCGCTGGTCTTCAACGGCGAGATCTACAACTACCTGGAGATCCGGTCCGAGCTGAAGCAGCTTGGGCACGTCTTCCGCTCGGAAGGGGACGGCGAGGTGATCCTCCGCGCCTATCTGGAGTGGGGCACGGAGTGTCTGCGGCGCTTCAACGGGATGTTCGCCTTTGCCCTCTGGGATGGGCGCAAGCGCCAACTGTTCATGGCACGGGATCGATTTGGCGAAAAGCCGCTGTTCCTCGCCCGCTCCGAGAATGGGGTCGTGTTCGCGAGCGAGATGAAGGCGATCCTTTCGGTGAGGCCGGAGCTGCGGCGGCCGAACCTGCGCGCGATCTACCGCTACATTTCGCGGGGCGACCTCAACCAGGACGAGCAGAGTTTCTTCGAGGGGATCGAGTCGGTTCCCGCCGCGCACTACCTCGTGCTCGACAACGAACTGCGGGGAACGCCAAAACGTTACTGGCGGCCGACGAGTGCGACAGTGCCCGCCACCCGCCGGGCGGCGATCGAGCGTTTCCGGGAGCTCCTCTTCGACTCCATTCGGCTCCGCCTGCGGAGTGACGTGCCGGTAGGAAGCAGCCTCAGCGGCGGCCTGGACTCTTCGAGCATTGTCGCCACGATCAACGCGCAGAAGGCGAATCAGCGGGTGCATCAGCGCACCTTCAGCGCGCGTTTCGCTTCTGCGGCGCACGACGAAGGGCACTTCATCGACCACGTGACGCACGACGTGGACGCGGACGCCCACGAAGTGTGGGTAAACCCGGACCAGTTCGCGGCGGATTTCGAAGACTTGCAGTGGCACCAGGAAGAGCCGATCGCGAGCGCCAGCCCGTATGCGCAGTACCTCGTAATGAAGCTCGCGCACAAACACGAGACGACCGTCCTGCTCGACGGCCAGGGCGCCGACGAGCTGCTTGCCGGCTACGACCAGGCTCACGGCATGTTCTGGGCGCACTGGCTGCGCCACGGCCGGATCGACCGCGTCGGAGCGGAGGCGCTGAGCTTCGCGCGCCGCTATCACGGTGGGCTGACCGAACCCTCCCTGTTCGCGGCCTACTACCTGCTCCCCGGGGGCGTGCGCGATGCGCTGGCGGGACGGTACTACCACTCGAATGGGCTGCTGGCGCCGGACGTGCGGCAGCAGTTCGCGCCGGCACACGTAGATTCGATCGAGCCGTTCCCGGACCGGTTGCGAAACGAGCTGGTTCGCTGGCAGAGTGCGACGCAGCTGCCGGAATTCTTGCGCTATGCGGACCGCAACTCCATGGCCTTCAGCCGCGAGGTACGGCTTCCCTTCCTCGACCACCGCCTGGCGGAGTACTGCTTCGGACTCAAACCGGAGATGTTGCTGCGCGGCGCGACGACGAAGGTGGTCTTGCGCGAGGCGATGCGCGGCATCGTCCCGGACGAAGTGCTCGCGCGGAAGGACAAGCTCGCCTACGCGCCGCCGCAGAAACAGTGGATCCATGGGCCTCTGCGGCCGTGGGTGACGGCGATGCTTGCCTCGGCGGAGCAACGCAGCGAACTCTTCCATTCGCGCACCGTGCTCGCGCTACGCGAGGGCCTCGTGCGCGACGGCGGCGAGACGCTGGCGTGGCGCGTGGCCAGCGCGGAGGCCTGGTATCAAATGTGGATCGACGGCAAAGTTCCCGCGGAAGGCCGGCCGGCGGAGCTGAGCGCGCTTAGCTGGTAGCTCTGATAGCCTCAGCGTTCGCGCGTTCCGCGCCTGCGCGGCGCCAGAGACCACTATCTTGGAAGGAAACCCACAATCAATGGCAATCCGATTTGATGGCCAGGTCGCGCTTGTGACCGGCGCCGGGGCAGGCCTCGGCCGCGCCTACGCACTCGACCTCGGGCGGCGGGGAGCGAAGGTCGTGGTGAACGACCTTGGCGGCGACCCCCACGGCCAGGGCGAGAACACCGCGCCCGCGCAGAAGGTTGTAGACGAGATCAAGGCTGCAGCCGGCGAGGCGATCGCCAACTTCGACAGCGTTTCGAGTTACGACGGCGGCTTCAACATAGTGAAGACAGCGATCGACACCTGGGGGCGGCTGGATGTCGTGATCTGCAACGCCGGCATCCTCCGGGACACGGCGTTCCACAACATGAGCGAGAGCGACTGGGACCTGGTCTTCGCCGTCCACATCCGGGGTTCGTTCACCGTGCTACGAGCGGCATGGCCGGTGTTCCGCCAGCAGAGCTACGGGCGCGTGATCCTGACGACCTCGTCCTCGGGCATCTATGGGCAGTTCGGCCAGGCCAACTACGGCGCCGCCAAGACGGCGATGCTGGGCATGATGAACGTGCTCAAGCAAGAGGGCGCGAAGTACAACGTGAACGTCAACACGATCGCGCCCGTTGCGGGCACGCGGCTGACAGCGACGGTGATGCCGGCGGAGATGGTGGAGAAGATGTCCCCCAACTACGTCTCGCCGGCCGTGGTCTATCTCGTCTCGAAGGACTGCGAAGACAGCGGCCTCGTGATCGAGGCGGGCGGCGGCAACTACAATCGCGCCGCGATCGTGAAAGGCCCGGGCCTCCGGCCGGGGATGGACGACCCGAAGGACGCCGAGTGGGTGCAGGCACACTGGCCACAGATCACGAGCCTCGAAGGCGCCGAGCCTCAGTGGCGCGCGGGCCAGAGCCTGAAGGACTACCTCGCTTCGAAGAAGTAGTTAGCCTGAACCGCGAGAAACGGAAACGGAGAGGGCGCCCGGATGGGCGCCCTCTCCGTGTTGCGTGGCCGTCCCTGGGGGCTGGACGGGTCTCAAATCTCCGGGGCTGCGTCAGGCGGCGCGAGCCTCTCCGGCTTCGGGGATCAGCCTGCGGCGCAATGTGCGACCATCCTGAAGTTGCTTGAGCAGGACTTCGTCGTTCGGGGCCCGGTGTTCGGCCGCTTCGAGATAGTCGGCAGCCCCGTAGAAGCGGTGCTGGTCGTATTGCGTGGCCGCGTAGTTGACTGCGAGGGTGAAGGGGCTGGCGCACTCTTCGGTGACCACGGGGCGGTTGGCGGCGGCGAGCGCCAGGCGCTCGCCGAACTGGCGGCCCTGGCCCGTAGTGCAGCGCGCCAGGACGACTGCGAACCGGCCGTCGCCCAGGGTAGAGACGAAGTCGGAGGCCCGCACCACACGGTCGAGCGTGGCGCGCAGGTGGTCGGTCGCGGCGATACGGGAGGGCCGGTCGAGTTCCTGGGCGCCGCTGATGCCGACGACGCAGGTGGTCAGGTCTTCGTGGTAGCGCTCCGCACTGGCAATTTCGCGTTCGAGCATGCGCAGGAGGACGCTGCGCTCCTCGCGCTCCTGGGCGCTTCCGGGGCCGCCAGCCCGGCCGGCTGGGCCGCGATGGAAGAGGCGTCCGAACGACGCTGCGAAGCCTCGCGGCCGGCGGGAATTCTTGGCTTTCATGTGAGGCCCCTTCCTGCGGGATGGTCGCATCCGCAACGTTTTACACTGCGTTTACAAAACTAGTATCGACGGCCCGATGACAGGTGGATGGTCAAAAGCTGGTGTCGCAGGGTGACGCGCAGGTGACAAACCGGTAACGGACGCTGGTTGCGGGGGTGTAGGGCGCGGGTGTACCGTCTTCTCAGTAGTGCATGGCATGCCGCTGGGGGAGCCGAAAGGCTGAGAGCTCGCGAGGGCAACTCCAGGAACCTGATCCCGGTAATGCGGGCGTAGGGAAGCGGCGTGGTTCTCCCCCAGTGGGCGCCCCACGGGATCTCCGGCGACTGGCCGGCTGATCGACGTTTCACCTTCTTGCCTGCCAGCCGGTCACGGCTTGCCGCCGGAGGTGACTGATGATCGTCGAGATCCAGTGTCTGCCCAGCCCCGCGGGTACCCCAGCCGAACCGTACCGGCACATCGACGCGGCTATCGCCATCGTGGAGCATTCGGGCCTGCATTTCGAAGTGGGCGCGCTCGGGACGACCTTCGAGGGCGAACCCGAGGCCGCCTGGGCGCTCGCCCGCCGTGTCCATGAAGCGTGTCTCGCGGCCGGAGCCCTGAGCTGCGTGACGATCGTGAAGGTAGCGCAGGCCGCATCCAGCGGCGCAGGCCCCACGATGGACGGGCTCACAGGGAAGTTCCGCGAATGAACGCGCCAATGCCAGGACGCCTCGGGGCCAACGCCCTCCATGCCGGCCGGGGCTTTATGGGCCGCGCGATTCGCGACTACGTGCCCGCGCTCCTGCTCCTTGCCGCGCTGGTGGTGTTGTGGGAAGTGTGGGTGCGGGTGGGCGATACACGGCCCTACATCCTGCCCGCCCCAAGCCGCATCTGGCGCGCTTTCCTGCAGACGCGAGGGACGTTGCCACAGCACATCCGGACGACAGCAAGTGAGGCCTTGATCGGGCTGGCGGTGGCAGCGGCCGGGGGGGTGCTCGTCGCGATCGTGCTCGCGACCGCGCCACTCGTGCGGCGGGTGCTCTATCCCATCCTCGTCCTGTCGCAAACCATCCCGATGGTCGTGCTGGCGCCGCTGCTGATCGTCTGGTTCGGCTTCGGCATTACGCCCAAGGTGATCGTGGTCGGCCTCATCTGCTTCTTCCCGATCGTCGTCAGCACCGCTGACGGCCTGCTCGGGGCGGACCCGGAGATGCGCGATCTGGTCCGCAGCATGGGCGGCGGGCGAGTCGCGCTGCTCCGCCACGTCGCCATCCCGTCGGCGCTGCCCGCGTTCTTCGCGGGGCTAAAAATCGCCTCGGCCTACGCGGTGTTGGGGGCCGTGATCGGCGAGTGGGTCGGCGCCCGTTCCGGCCTCGGGATCTACATCACCCGCGCACAGACATCATTCCGCCCGGACCGCGTGTTCGTGGCGGTGTTCGTGGTGGCGCTCTTGAGCATCGCCCTCTTCGCCCTCGTACACCTCGCGGCGCGTATTGCGACGCCGTGGCTGTACCTCAAGACCCAGGAGGAACGGGAATGAACCGGAAATTGTTAGCGCTGGCTTTGTTGCTCGGATTCGCCGTGCTGCCCCTTGTGGCCGCTTGCGGCGGGGATGACGATGGCGGCAGCGGCAGCCTGAAGAAGGTCACTTTGATGCTGGAGTGGACCCCGAACACGAACCACGCGGGCATCTTCCTGGCGAAGGAGAAGGGCTGGTACAAGGACGCGGGCATCGACCTGGAGATCATCGAGCCGGCCCAGAGCGGGGTCGAAGCGGCGGTCGGTTCGGGCGTCGCGCAGTTCGGCATCTCCGCCCAGGAGTACGTTATCCCCGCCCGGAGCGAGGGCATCCCCATCGTCTCCGTGGCCGCGATCCTGCAGCACAACACCTCCAGCCTGATCTCGCTGACGAGTGACAAAATCACTCGGCCGAAGGACCTGAGCGGGAAGACTTACGGGGCGTTCGGCGGGCCGCTCGAAGAACCGATCATCAAGAAGCTCGTGCAGTGCGATGGCGGCGATCCCGCCTCGGTGAAGTTCGTAACGGTCGGCAACACGGACTATCTCGTAGGCCTGGAGCAGAACCAGTTCGATTTCGTCTGGATCTTCGATGGGTGGGACGGCGTGCGCGCGACGGAGGTAGCGAAGAAGCCGGTGGCGACGATCCCCTTCATCCAGTACAAGCAGTGTATCCCCGACTGGTACACGCCCGTGCTGATCACGAATGAAAAGTTCGCGAAGGAGAACGCGGACACCGTGCGGAAGTTCATGGAGGCGACGGCACGTGGTTATCGTGAGGCGATCAAGGACCCGGCCGCCTCCGCCGCGGCGCTGCTGAAATTCGCGCCCGAGACCGACAAAGCGCTCGTGGAGGCGAGCGCAAAGTACCTCGCTTCGCGTTACGTCGATAGCGGGCGCGCGTGGGGGCTCCAGGACGAGGCGATCTGGACGGGCTTCCAGCAGTTCCTGCTGGACTCGAAAATCATCGCCAAGCCGATCGACCTGAAGGCGGCCTACACCAATGAGTTCCTGCCGAAATAGGCGCCAGTGAGCAGCGCGTCCGGGGGGATAGCGGTCACGGGCGTGACCCACGCGTTTCGCGGCGGCCGGCTGCCGGTGCTGGACGATGTCTCGCTGGACGTACCGCCTGGTGGGTTCGTGAGCATGGTCGGGCCGAGCGGCTGCGGGAAGAGCACGCTCCTCAAGGTACTCGCGGGTCTGCTTATCCCCGACCACGGCGAGGCGTCGGTGGCGGGCGTTTCGACCATTGGGAAGCCGGGCCTAGCCTACATGCCACAGAAGGACCTGCTGCTGCCATGGCGGCGGGCATTGGGGAACGCGACTCTTGGCGCCGAAGTCGGGGGCGTTCCGCGCGGCGAAGCGAAGGCGCGCGCGCTAGCGCTGTTCGGGCGCTTCGGGTTGTCCGGCTTCGAACGAGCGTGGCCGGTGCAGCTCAGCGGAGGCATGCGCCAGCGGCTGGCCTTGCTGCGCACCTATCTTTCGCCCAGCCCGGTGATGCTGCTGGACGAGCCGTTCGGGGCGCTGGATGCGATCACGCGGCGGGAGATGCATGGCTGGCTGCAGGACGTCCTCGCCGAGACTTCGCTCGCGGCGCCCAGGCGGACGGTGCTGTTCGTAACGCACGACATCGAGGAGGCCCTCGTGTTGAGCGACGCGGTCTACGTGATGTCTCCTCGCCCGGGGCGCATGGCGGCGAAGGTGGAGGTCCCACTGGCGCGTCCGAGACTTCCGGGCGTGGTGGTGACGTCCGAATTCGTGGCGTTGAAGGCGGAGCTCCTCGCGGCGCTCGATTCTCGCTGAGCAGCCGCCCTGTTTTAGCACTCTTGACACGGGAGTGCTAACCTTCAGATGATCGATTGACCACGTTGACGTCCCCGGAGGGCCCGTGCCGACTTACGACTATCATTGCCTAAGGTGCAAGAAGACCTACGAACTGCGCGAGAGCTTTTCCGCGCCCGAGCGGCACCGCTGCCAGGCGTGTGGCTCGGGGACTGCCAAGCGCATCCTGACGGCGCCCCGCATCGTGTTCAAGGGGAGCGGCTGGTACGTGAACGACAGCCGCACCAAGACCTCGTCCATCAGCGAAGGCAGCGAAGGCTCTTCCAGCGACGGCGACGCAGGCGCGAAAGAGAAGCCGGCGGCCGCTGAGTCGAAAGCAGACGGCGCCCCGGCGAAAGCCGGCAAGGCGGAGGCGAAGAGCGGGCCCGCGGTCGCTGCCCCGGCTTCCGCGTCGCCGGGCTCGTCAGGCTCGTCGGGCTCGCCAGGGTCTTCGGCATCCTCCGGGGGTTCCGATGCCTGAGTCCGGGCTGCACGGCGGCCGGGCTTGAAGGCCGTCGTCCAGCGGGTGACCGAGGCGCGGGTGAGCGTGGATGGGTCGGTCCGTAGCGCCATTGGGCGCGGTCTGCTGGTGCTGGTTGGCATCACGCACCACGACACACCGGCGGAAGCAACGCGACTCGCGGCGAAGGTCGCGGCACTGCGGATGTTCGAAGACGAGTCCGGGAAGATGAATCACGGGGCGCTTGAGGTGGGAGGCTTAATCCTGGCCGTGAGCCAGTTCACGCTCTTCGGAGATGTTCGGCGCGGCAACCGGCCTTCGTTCACGGGTGCGGCTACGGCCGCGCATGCCGAGCCGCTCTTCGATGCGTTCTGCCGGTCGATCGAAGCGGCGGGGGTGCGATGCGAACGCGGCGTCTTCGGCGCGAAGATGTCGGTGGAGCTGGTGAACGATGGCCCGGTAACGCTGCTGCTCGACACCGACGAACTGGAGAAACGGCGGACCACTTGACCGGAACCGGGCGTCCGCCGCAACGTCAACGCACATTCGCGACGGGCCAGAAGGGACGCCAGCCATGCGCATGAGCCGCTACCACCTGAAGACGCTGAGGGAAGCGCCCGCCGAGGCCGAGCTCGTAAGCCATCAACTGCTGCTTCGCGCCGGGCTGGTTGTGCCGCTGGCGGCGGGGCTCTATTGCTTCACGCCTTTCGGTTGGCGCGTGTTCCGCAAGCTCGAAGGGATCATCCGCGACGAGATGGATGCGAGCGGCGCCCAGGAGGTGCATCTTCCCGCCCTGTCCCCGCTGGAGTTGTGGGAACAGAGCGGGAGAAACGCATCGATGGGGCAGACGCTCTTCCGTCTCGAAGACCGCAAGGAGCGCATGTTCGCGCTCGGCCCGACGCACGAAGAAGTGATCAGCTTCATGGCCGGCCGGAGCATCCAGAGCTACCGGGACATGCCCGTCACGCTCTACCAGATTCAGACGAAGTTCCGTGACGAGGTGCGGCCGCGCGGCGGGCTCGTGCGCCTGCGCGAATTCACGATGAAGGACGCCTACAGCTTCGACACGGACTGGGAGGCGCTCGACCAGTCGTACGCGTCGGCGTTCGCGGCGTACGTCCGCATCTTCGCGCGGGCGGGCGTGCCCGTTATCCCGGTGGCGGCAGACAGTGGCGCGATCGGCGGCAAGGACAGCCAGGAGTTTATCTTTCTGACCCCCTCAGGGGAGGACGAGATCCTGCTCTGTCCGGGTTGCGGTTACGCGGCAAACGCGGAGAAGGCGGAGTTCCGCCGGCAGCCAGCGCTCCCATCCGAACCGAAGCCGATGGAAAAGGTGGCGACACCCGGCCGGAAAACGATCGCGGAGCTTGCCAGCTTTCTCAAGATCGACCCGCGCCAGACGTGCAAAGCGGTCTTCTACCGGGTTGATGGGAAGCCCGTGTTCGTCGCCATCCGCGGGGACCTCGACGTAAACGAGGTCAAGCTGAAGAACCTGCTCAAAGCGGCGGAGGTGGAGCCGCTCGACGAGGCAATGGTGCGGGCGGCCGGTCTGGTTGCCGGTTCGGCGTCAGCGGTCGGGCTCAAGGGGATGCCGATCATTGCCGACGAGAGCGCCGTGGAAGCTCCGAACCTGGTGGCAGGCGCGAACGAACCCGATGCCCACTACCTGAACGTGAACCACGGCCGCGATTGGCAGTCCGATCGCGTGGCGAACATCGCCCTGGCGCGCGCGGGAGAGCAGTGCGCGAACTGCGGCGAGCGCCTCGAAGCGAAGCGCGGCATGGAAATGGGCCACGTCTTCAAGCTGGGGACAATCTACTCAGAGGCGATGGGCGTGCACTACCTGGACGAGGGTGGGGAGCGCCACCCCGCGGTCATGGGCTGCTACGGCATCGGCGTGGAGCGAATGCTGGCTGCCGTGATTGAAGCGAACCACGATAAGGATGGCATCATCTGGCCGGCGTCGGTCGCTCCGTTCGATGTACACCTCGTCGGGCTGAACCTGGACCAGGCGCCGGTGGCGGCCGCGCTCGACTCCCTGGAGCGGCGGCTGGAAGCCAGCGGCCTCGACGTGCTGGTAGACGATCGCACGGACTCCGCGGGGATCAAGTTCAAGGATGCGGACCTGCTCGGGATGCCCGTGCGGGTGACCGTGAGCCCGCGCGCGCTTGAACGCGGCGGCGCGGAGTTGCGTGTTCGCGCTAGTGGGGAGACCTCGGTCGTCGCACTGGAAGAGGTCGGTTCGGGCATCCGGGAGCTCGTTGGCGGCTAGCCGAGGTCCCCTGGGAACGGCGATTGTGCGATTTTGGACGGGGGGTTCACGCCGGGTTGCGCGGGCGTGCTATAGTGGCCGTAGCACGCATTCCTTCAAGGAGTGGGCCCAGCGGCCCACTTTTTTGTTGTGGGGCAACAGATGAAAAACGAGTTTCTCCTGGCAATCGGTCAGCTCGCCGCAGAGCGGAACCTTTCGAGGGACATTGTCTTCGAAGCGGTGGAACAGGCCCTCGCCTCTGCCTACCGGCGCGAGGGCGAGGATGCGCCGAACATCTTCGTGAAGATCGACCCGGAGACGGGCGACACCCACGTCTACAACCAGAAGGCGGTCGTCGCCGAGGTGGCGGAGCCGAACCTCGAAATCTCGATCGTCGACGCGCGCCGCTTCAAGCGAGACGCCGCCGAAGGCGACGTGCTGGACTTCGAGGTGAAAGTCCCGGACAACGCAGGGCGCATCGCCGCGCAAACGGCGAAGCAGGTCGTCCTCCAGAAGATTCGCGAGGCGGAGCGGGACGCGATCTTCGAGGAGTATTCGGGCCGCGAAGGCGAAATCGTGGTGGGGACGGTGCAGCGCGTGGAATCGCGCCAGGCTGTACTCGAAATCGGCAAGGGCACCGAGGCGAGCCTGCCGATCAGTGAGCAAGTGCGCAACGAGCACTTGCGCTCGCCCCAGCGAATAAAGGTGGTGGTTCTGCGCGTAGAGAAGGCGGCGAAGGGGCCGCAGGTGATAGTGAGCCGCGCCCACCGTTCGCTTTTGCGCCGGCTGTTCGAACTGGAAGTGCCGGAGATTCAGAACGGCACAGTCGAGATTATGTCTATCGCACGTGAGGGCGGCCACCGTAGCAAGGTGGCGGTGCGTTCCCGCGTGGCGAGCATCGACCCGATCGGGGCGTGCGTGGGGCCGCGCGGCAGCCGCATCCAGAACATCGTGAACGAACTTGGCGGCGAGCGCATCGACGTCATTAAGTACGACGCGGACCCGGCGAACTTCGTGACGAACGCGCTCAGCCCTTCGCAGGTGTTGGAGGCAGAGGCGGATGTCGACGCGCGCCGCGCCTCCGTGGTCGTGCCGGACAGCATGGTCTCGCTCGCGATCGGCAAGGAAGGCCAGAACGCGCGGCTGGCCGCAAAACTCACCGGATGGAGCATCGACATCCGCAGCCAGTCGGCCGCCGCCCGGTTGGCGGAGGGCGGCGAGGCAGAAGCGCCTTCCAGCTTCGCGCCCGCGGCGCCCGGCGAAGAACCGGACATCGACGTCATCAACGAGGCGGCCGAGATTGCCGCCGCCGCGGAACTCGCGGCGCCGCACCCAACACCGGCTCCCGCGGCTGCTCCCCCGCGAGTCTCGCCTTCGACGCAGGAGGGCGACGAGGAAGAAGTTCCATTCTCGATAGCCGTCGCGCAGATGCCCGTGCCGGACCGGGAAGAGCGCGAATCAGAAGACTACGGCGAAGAGGACGAGGAGGAGTACGAGGTGCCCGCGGCGATCGTGCCCGATACCCGTCCGACGGCCATCCGTTTCGCCGAGGATGTGCTGGGCGCGCAGCGGGAATCCGAGGAGGCGGCGAAGAAGGCAGCCGCGGCCAAGCGCCCGCGGCGCGGCCCGCGCTTCCAGGAGGAAGAAGACGAGGAAGAGTTCGACTACTCCGGACGCATCCACTGATCGGGCGGGCCTGCCCATGACCGCCAGTCAACCGTTGCGCCCGCGCCACATCCCGACGAGGACCTGCATCGGCTGTCGCAAGCCAGAAGGCAAGCGGGCGCTCCAGCGAATCGTGCGGACGGCGGACGGGCGGGTCGCCCTCGATGCGACGGGCAAGGCGAACGGCCGGGGCGCATACCTGCATCCGTTTCGAGCCTGCTGGGAGAAAGCGCTCCAAAGAGGTACGATAGGGTTTGCACTGAAAATCACTCCGGCGCCCGAGGACGTGGCCGCACTTCGCGGGCACGCACTGGCCTTGCCGGCCGAAGAAAGCGACGATTAGGACAGAATGGCAGTAGCAACCGCCGCACAGGCGCCCATAGAAGCACAGGGACCGGTGAGCCTTCCCGAGGCGTTGACGGTCAAGGACCTCGGCGAGGCGCTCAACGTTTCCGGGATTGAAGTGATCAAGCGGCTGATGACGCACGGCGTGATGGCGAACATGACGCAGACGATCGCGTTCGACACGGCTGCGCTCGTAGCCGTGGACCTTGGTTTTGAGCCGACGAAAGAAGTCTTCGTGGCGCCGGCCGTGGCGCTGATCCTGGAGGAGGAAGTGATCGCGGACGATCCTGCGTCGCTCAAGCCGCGGCCGCCCGTGGTGACGATCCTCGGCCATGTCGACCACGGCAAGACGAGCCTCCTCGACACGATTCGCAAGGCACGGGTGGCGGCTGGCGAAGCGGGCGGAATCACACAGCACATCGGCGCCTATCAGGTGGAACGCAAGGGCCAGCTCATCACGTTCATCGACACGCCCGGCCACGCCGCGTTCACGGCCATGCGCGCACGTGGCGCCCAGGTGACGGACATCGCGGTCCTCGTTGTGGCAGCGGATGACGGCGTCATGCCCCAGACGATCGAAGCGATCGGCCATGCCCAGGCGGCGGGCGTGCCGATGATCGTAGCGATCAACAAGATGGATCTGCCGGGGGCCAACCCGGACCGCGTGAAGCAGATGCTCACCGAACACAACATCATCGTCGAGGACTTCGGCGGCGACGTCGTGACCGTGCCGGTATCCGCCACGAAGGGCACGGGCATCGAAGACCTCCTGGACGCGATCACGCTCGTAGCCGAGGTCGCAGAATTGAAAGCGAACCCGGACCGTGCGGCGGACGCGGTTGTGGTCGAAGCGGAGATGGCGGCGAATCGCGGCCCCGTGGCAACGATCCTGATTAAGGGCGGCACGATGGCGTTGGGCGACGCGGTCGTGGCGGGGGAGATAAGCGGCCGCGTGAAGGCGATGTTCGACGATACGGGCCGGCGGGTACAGACGGCAGGGCCATCCACTCCGGTCGTGATTATGGGCCTTGAAGCAGTGCCGGAGGCGGGCGAACAGGTGCGCGTGGTCGCGAGCGAGCGCGTCGCCCGGGAGATTGTCGAGGCACGCCGCCGCAAGCGCGAAGCAAGCGAGCAGTCCGACCATGCCCACGTGAACCTGGACACGCTCTACAACGAGATCAGCGCGGGCAAGCTCAAAGAACTAATCGTCGTGCTCAAGACCGATGTCCGCGGCAGCGCCGAAGCGATCAAGGGCGCGCTCGAACTGCTGAACAGCGAACAGGTCAAAGTGAAAGTGATCTACGCCTCGACCGGGCCGGTGAACGATCGCGACGTGATGCTCACCGAGGCTTCGAACGGGCTGATCCTGGCCTTCAACACGAAAGTGGATGTGACCGCCAAGAAGATGGCGGAGGCGGCGCACATCGATATTCGCAGCTACAGCATCATCTACAAGCTCATTGAAGATGTGGACAAGGCGCTCGCGGGCCTCTACGAACCCGTCTACACCGAGGTAATCGACGGCCACGCAGAGGTGCGCCAGCTGTTCAAGTCGAGCCGCGTTGGCGCGATCGCGGGTTGCTTCGTCCTCGATGGCACGCTGCGCCGCAACTCAAACGTGCGCGTACTACGGGACAAGGCCGACGTTGGCCGCTCGCGTTGCGAAGGACTGAAACGCTTCAAGGACGATGTGCGCGAAGTACAGGCGGGATACGAGTGCGGCGTCGTCCTGTCCGGCTTCAACACCTTCCTGGAAGGCGACGTGATCGAGTTCGTCCACGACGAACGGTCGAACTAAGGGCGGTATTCGGGTCTCGTGCGATCGTTCGGCGATGTGCGAGTTAGTCCTTAGTCCTTAGTCCCAGACTGGGTACCCTTCGATGCTGAGCGGCACTGAGGAAACGCGATGACGCGACGCCAGGAACGCATCAACGACCTGTTGCAGGAGGAGCTAAGCCAGCTCCTTCAACAGGAGCTCAAGGACCCGCGTCTTGGCACGGGGCTCGTCTCGATCACCGAGGTCACGGTCTCGCCGGACCTGCGCCATGCGACCGTGTACGTGTCGCAGCTTGGCGACGTAGCGGAGCGCGCCAACGTCCTGCGCGCCCTCGGGAGCGCCGCGAACTTCCTGCATGGGCGGTTGCTGCAGCGGTTGGCGCTGCGCCACGTCCCCGAGCTGCACTTCCGTTTCGACCCGACGATTGAGCGGGCGGCGCGGCTGACGGCACTGATTCATGAGGTCCATGAGGACGCTGAGGTCCACGAAGTCCCCAGCGGTGCCGATGCTCCCGCGGGAGCCGGCAACGGCGGCGAGTAGCGACGTGGCGGACAAGCCGGTTGGCCTCACAGGCATCCTGCTCATTGACAAGGAAGGCGGCTGGACCAGCCACGACGTGGTGGCGAAGGCGCGGCGGCTGACCGGGCAACGTCGCATCGGCCACACAGGCACGCTGGATCCGGCGGCGACAGGATTGCTGGTGCTCTGCCTGGGCAACGCTACGAGGTTGGTCGAGTACATGGTCGGCCACGACAAACGCTACGAGGGGGAGATCTTCCTCGGCGTGACGACCGCGACGGACGATGCCGAAGGCACGGAGGTGGAACGCCGGCCGGTTCCCGCGGTGGACGAAGGGCGCATGCGAGAGCTGGAGGCCGCATTCACGGGCCAGCTGCAGCAGCGGCCGCCGAACTACAGCGCCGTGCAGGTCGGGGGAGAGCGCGCCTACAGCGCCGCCCGGCGTGGGAAGCCGCTCGCCCTCGCGCCGCGAGCGGTTGAGGTGCACCGGATCGGACTTTGGCCCATAACGGGCGAGCGGCTCGGGCTACGCCTGCACTGCGGGCCGGGAACCTATGTCCGTAGCCTGGCGCGCGATATTGGTGAGAGGCTCGGATGCGGCGCTCACCTGGGTTCGCTCCGGCGCCTTTCCGTCGGCCGGTTCGAGGTGGGCCTTGCCAGCTCGCTCGACGACCTCGCGGAGGCGGTCACGGCGGGGAGGCTGGACGAACTCCTGCTGGCAGCGGACGAGGGCATGCTCGACCGGGCGGCGGCCGTGCTCGCGGTAGGTCGCGCGAGGCAGCTGGCGAACGGCACTGTGCTCGACGTGGAGCGATGCGACGACGGGAACGAAAACGGGGCCATCCGGGTCTATGACAGCGACGGTGGCTTCGTCGGCGTGGGCCGCCTGGACGCGGCGCAGCGCCTACGCGCGGAGAAGATCTTTCGCGCCGAGATAGACGCCTGAACGCGGGAGTTTGACATCGGGAGATTCACAACTATCATTATTCCTGAGGGTTTCGGTTTAACTGCGTGAGCAGTATCACCGATTCATGGCCGAACCCCGAGGAGAACCACCATGGAAGGCTACTGCCTCAAGTGCCGCGCGAAGCGGGAAATGAAAGACACCAAGGCGATCACGATGAAGAACGGCAAGCCCGCGACCGAGGGCGCCTGCCCGACCTGTGGCACGAAGATCTTCAAGATCGGTAAAGCGGTCGCCGTCTAAGGCGCCTGAGCACACGCGTCAGGAGTCGCGGCCGTCTCTGGCCGCGGGAGTTGTGTGCCGACTCCGGGCCGACGCGTCAGCCGCGTCCGGCCAGTATCTCGATTAGCTCGGGGTGTATCCGGCCGTTGCTTGCGGCGACGGAGCTGCCGGGCCGAGTTTCACCATCGAATGTGGTAATCGCGCCTCCCGCCTCCGTGATGATCGGGAAGAGCGCGGCGACATCCCAGGGGCTCATCTCCGCGTCGAGCATCACGTCAGCCCGCCCCGCTGCCAGCATCAGGTAGCCGTAACAATCTCCCCAGGTGCGGAACACGTTCGCCCGCTCGGCAAGCGCCCTGAGCGCGGCCGGATAGCCAAGGGCGAGGCTCGCGACGCTGGACGAGCAGACCGTCGCCCCGGTGATTGTATCCCGCGTCGAGACCCTGACGGCCTCGCCGTTGACCATGGCGCCGTAGCCTTTCGCCGCCCACGCGGACTCGCCCGCGGCATGGCAGGCGATCACGCCCACCACTGGCCAGCCGTCCCGTTCGAGCGCGATGAGCGAGCCGAACAGCGGGACGTGATGGATGAACGACTTCGTCCCATCGATCGGGTCGAGCACCCAGCGGTAGCGGCCGTCGCCCGGGGTCTCGCCGAACTCTTCGCCGAGGACGCCGTGGCCGGGGCACTCCCGCGCCAGGAACGCCCGGATCGCCTCCTCCGCCCCACGGTCGGCGTTCGTCACCGGCGAGCCGTCGGCCTTCAGTTCGACGCTGAAGGTCGTGTGCCAGATCGGCATGATCACGTCGCGCGCGATATCGGCGGCGCGCAACGCAATCGCAAGGAGGTCCTTGAGCTCGGGGTCGGCGGTCATCGGCCGGCGTCGCCGCGGCGGTACTCGGCGGTCATCTCATCGAGCCGCTCCTTCATCCCGGCGGGCAAGGGCCGTTCCGTGGCGAGGAGCAGGTCGTCCAGCTGATCCGGCCGGCTCGCGCCGATGATCGGCGAGGTGATTGCGGGGTTCGCCAGCACCCAGGACAGCGCCATGGTTGCGAGGGGCATGCCTGCCTCGTCGGCGAGGGGACGCAGTTCGTCCACGGTCGCGAACATGCGGTCGTGCCAGTAGCGGTCCTGGTAGCGTCCCGCCGCGGAACCGAGGGTGAAGCGCGAGCCCTCTTCCGGGCCGGCCTCGCGGTTGTGCTTGCCGCTGAGGAAGCCGCCAGCGATAGGGTTGTAGGGGATGACGCCGATGCCTTCCTCCGCACAGAGCGGCAGCAGTTCGCGCTCGATTTCACGGAAGAGCATGTTGTAGCGCGGCTGGACGGAGTCGAAGCGGACGACGCCCATGGCCTCGCTGCGGCCAATCGCGCGCGCCACCTGGTAGGCGAGGAAGTTCGAGCAGCCGACGTAGCGCACCTTACCGGCTCGCACGATGTCCTCGAGCGCCCGCAGTGTCTCGTCGATCGGCGTCGCCGGGTCAGGGCCGTGGAGCTGGTAGAGGTCGATGTAGTCCGTCTGAAGGCGACGAAGCGACGCGTCGACGGCGTCGAGGATGTGCTTGCGCGAGTTGCCCTGGTCCCAGGGGCGGGTCGACATCGGCGCGAAGCACTTGGTCGCGAGGACTACGTCCTCGCGGCGGCCCTTCATCCAGCGGCCGACAATCTCTTCCGTGCGGCCGGATGAGCCGCGGGGGGCGCCGAGCGGATAAGCGTCGGCTGTATCGAGGAACGTGACGCCGGCGCCGAAGGCCTTGTCCAGGATCGCGAACGAGGCAGCCTCATCCACCTGGTAGCCGAAGGTCATGGTGCCGAGGCAGAGGCGGGAGACGCGAAGACCGGTGCGTCCAAGGCGGACGTGCTGCATGAGATGCTCCAGGGAATGGTGTGGCCTGAGTTAAGCCGATTCGCGGGTG
>JAYUAG010000423.1:0-8314 GCA_043741475.1 Thermoflexaceae bacterium
TCATCCCCCAACCCCTTCTCCCGACGTTGCGGGAGAAGGGAGCTAACCTGGAGTGGCACTGGTAGCCGTGGCCCGCTGTGGCCACGGGCGGACGTGCCAGGTTCGGCGCGCGAGGGACCGGTGATACGGTGCTTCGAGCAGGACACGACAGTCCGTCGGCACGGAGAATCCCTAGCCGACGGACTATCCTGTCGGCGGGCGCGTCCCGCTCCGGTGCGGCCTTAGTCCCCCCCGGCGGCGCCGACGAGGGCGCGGGCGCGCAGATCCTGGAGACTCGCCGGGATCGGCGCCGCGCGCTCGGCTTCCGGCAGCGGGTGGGGCATCCAGTAGTCCACGTACTCCCGTTCGAAGCGGTCCTTGAAGTGCGGCATCACCTTCTCGGCGAACATCTGGGTGTTGTAGAGCGTGAGGTCGCGGGGCATGTCGCCCATGTGGAAGAGACCCATGACATGGCCGACGTGGAGGCTGGAGGCCAGCTCTTCGATCTTCTCGATCACCGTCGACGGGCTGCCCGCGATCACGTAGCCGTTTTCTAGCATCGCCTCCCAGCTCTGGCGCTCCTTCATGATCACCTTCTGGAGCTCGATCTGGCCCTTGATGCCCGCCTTGACGGTCGCCTTTGTCTGATAGCCGGGGGCGTTGGCGAAGCCGCCGTAGACGTGAAGACAGCGGTTATAGAAGTAGTCGACGTGCTTTTCGTAGAGCTTCTTCGCCTCGGCGTCGGTCTCGGCGACGCAGATCGCCTGGGCGAACCCGGCCTGGAAGGGGTTGCGCTCTTTGCCGCGCAGGTCCACCTGCGCCCACCAGTTGTCCATCATCGTGCGGGCGCGCTTGTAGCCGCTGTAAGAGAGGTAGGAATAGAGGTAATCCATCTCCGCGCACCAGGCCCAGGTCTCGACCGAGCCGCCGCCGGGAATCCAGATCGGCGGGTGCGGCTGCTGCAGCGGGCGCGGCCACGGGTTCAGGTAGCGCACCTGGTTGTATTTGCCGTTGAAGGTGGAGACGCCCTTGTCCTTCCACGCCTGGAGGATGAGGTCGTGGGCCTCGTAGTAGCGGTCGCGCAGGGTCGCGGGTGTGATGCCGTAGGCAAAGTTGTCGTCCATGGAGGTGCCGACGGGGAAGCCTGCGATCAGGCGCCCGCCGCTGATCACATCGAGCATCGCGAACTCTTCGGCGACGCGCACGGCCGGGTTGTACAGGGCGATGGAGTTGCCCATCACGAGGAGGGCTGCCTTGCTCGTCCGCCGGGCGAGGGCCGCTGCCATGAGGTTCGGGCTGGGCATCATGCCGTAGGCGTTGGAGTGGTGTTCGTTCACACCGAGGCCGTCGAAGCCGCACTTCTCCGCGAACTCGAGTTCGTCGAGGTACTCGTTGTAGAGGCCGTTGCCCACCTTCGCGTCGTAGAGGCCGTAGTCCGGGTCCACCCAAACGGAGCGGTGCTTCTGCTGGAAATCGTCGGGGAGCCCATTCCAGGGCATGAGGTGGAACCAATGGAACTTCATGGCGTTCGCCTTTCCGGTTGTGCGGTGGCAGGAGTATAGCCCCCTTCAGCGGCGCCCGCGCTATGGGCGCGCCTGCGGTGGTAGCATGGGTCGCAGGAACGCCACGTCTCGCCCGCCGAACTCGCCGCCAGCGTCGACCGCCTCGTCGAGGGCGTCGCCGCGCAGGGTGATGACATCGTTATCGAGTGCGACGGCGAGGCTCGCGCGGCTGTCATCCCCATGCGGTGTTTCGACCGGCGGCCCCTGGGATGGTGGACGCAACCCACTCCGTGACCGTCGCGGTTCGGACCAGTAGCGACGTGCTGGGGTGTCCCGCGCGCTTGGACGGGTCGCCACAACCCGCTCCGTGACCGTCGCGGTTCGGATGGCCGGTCCGCCGCCTCGGCGCCCGTTGACAGCCTGCCGCTATGCGCGCCATTGTGCTCGCGTCATGCCCACTACCCATCGCGGAATCGTCATCGTCCACGGCGTGGGCGAACACGCGCGCGGCGCATACCTCGGTTCGTTCGTCGAACCCCTCGCGCGCTACCTGAAGACGATCAATCGCAACGCCGCCCGCGCTGGCGAAGTCTGGCTGGAAGTAGATGCGGACCAGGCCGACCGGACGAGTTGGGCAACGCTTCACCTGACCGACCCCGATGACCCGGCGAATGCGGAGGAGTGGCACATCCGCGAGGCGTGGTGGCACGGCGCTTTCCGGCCGAGCGCGGCCCAGACCGTGCTCTCCTGGGCGGTGGTGGCGGGCGTTGTCCTTTCCTGCGTGACCGTGAAGAACGTGCTCCTCCGCAACCTGGTGCGCACCGTGGTGCCCGACTTCGAACACAACGCGGACTTCGTCCGTTCACGCTTCGGGCGCTGGCTGACACGCAGCGAACTTCAGGGCCGCCCGGCCGCGGGCGACCCTCCGCGCCGGTTGCCGCCGCAGGGTGAGGGTGTCTGGGCCGTGCCTGGCGCGCGATGGTGGAAGGCGATCCTTGATGCGGTCATCTGGCTGGCGTTCTGCTTCGGCTACTCCGTGCTTGCGCTGGTCGCGCTGCTGGCGCTCGTGCCGTTCTATCTCCTCCTCTTGAATCCGCTGGCGATCTTCTTCCCCGCCCAGGTGGGGAAACTGCAGCGTGCGCTCGTCAACGGTCTCGTGAACTCGATCGGCGACCAACAGGCGGTCACATCGCGGCTCTTCGCCCTCGCGGGCACATCCAACGAAGTCGCGAGCGCGCTCTGGCCGATGATCTGTGCCGAAGGCATCGTCGACCGTGCCCACCGGAAGCCGGGTTTCACCGGCTTCAAGAGCGTGACCGTGGTCGCCCACTCCGGCGGTTGTGTGGTCTCCTATGACGCCATCGCGGGACACCAGGTGCAGAAGTGGCTGGCCGAGCCGCCGCCCGCGGGCTTCAGTTGTCCCCAGCGCATCAACTGGGTGACGGCGGGCAGTGGCCTCAACCTCGCCTGGCGTATGCGCCGCGCGTCGGACGCGGCCTTCTGGCGGCCCATTTCGCGGGTGAACTGGCTGAACATCTACGCGCGTTACGACCCCATTCCACAGGGCCCGCCCCCAGACGAACTGGTGACGCAGGTGATCGCGCCGCGCCTCCCAGACGGCAGTGTCAACGCTCTTGTGAATCCGCCTTATGTGAATCTGCGAGTCGCCAACACCGACCTGCCGACGGGCGACCACACTTCCTACTGGCAGAACCAGGAAGAGGTGCTCTCGCGCGTGGTGCACATGATCCGCGATGACCGCCTGGCCGCGCGGGCACTCGACCCGCAGGTGACGGATGTGCCGGCCGACACCTTCAAGAGCCTCTCGAAGAACGTCGTCGCCTCCGTGGCGGCGGGCGAGCGGCACCGCAACCGGGTGGTGGTGACTCCCGCCGCCGCCGGGGTGATCCTGACGGTAATCGGCGCGTTGCTCGTCGGCTTCTCTCGCGAAATCGGGGACTGGGTGCTGGGCGCGAAGAACTTGCAGGTGTCGTTCTTCGGCTGGTCCGGTTCGATTCACCGGCTCCAGGTGGGCGGTCACGAACTGGGCAACGTCGTGCCGGAGAAGGTGTGGGGCGTGCCTCTGACGAACGTGGTCGTTGGCGTCGCCGCAGTGCTGTTGGCCTCGGCGGTGATCTACCAGGCCGCGCAGCTCGGGGCTTCCCTGGCAGGCTGGGTCGCGAATGCGGGCGGCGGCGCGAGGCTGGGCAAGGTTGGCCTGGCGGTGGTCGTGCTGGTGCTCGTCGTGACGACGATCATCGTCGCCGGATTGGCGGCGAGCGGCGTGCTTTGGGCTCTCTGGGTATTGCTGGGGCTGCTCGGCGTGTTCTTCGCCTGGCTCGGGTACCTGGTGGTGCGTTACCGGCTGCGCTGAGGTGGGACGGGGAGAGTGTCGGAGTATCGGGGTGGCGGAGTACGGGAGTCACCGCCGGCGGTGGTCTCCCCGGCAGCGGCGGCCACCGCCCTTCTTGGCACGCAGCCCCGCCCCTTACGGTTTCCGCGGCTGGATGGTGGTCTTCTCATCGACACAGAGGGCGGTTTCGTTTGTCTGGCAGCCCGGCGGTGTTAGCCGCGGGCGCCTCTGCCCGCGGGTTCTCGCTCGCTACCGGGCGCCGGGAATCCTGCTGACTCCAGTGCCGACGGTGCGGCACGGCTACCGATTGGTTCGTTTCCGCGAAGTCTGCCACGCTCACTCGCTTCAAGTCATCGGGCTCCGGGAAAGCGCGTCCAAATTGCGGCCGCGATGGGTCGCCGCTTCGATGTACGGTAGACTGACCCTGAGGAGGCAGCGATGGCAGTCGCCCTTGCCCCGGCGAGACTGGAGAACGGCGCCGTCCTTTCTCGCGCCGAGTTCCATGCGCTTTACCTCCAGTGCGAAGACCTGCACCGCGTCGAACTGATTGAGGGAGTGGTCTACCTGCCATCGCCGATTTCGTTCGCAGGTCACGGACGCGAACAGACACTTGCGTTGAGCTGGTTGGACGCCTACTCGTCAGCGCACACCGGCGTTGAACACTCCGGCCCTGCGACACTGTTGCTGGACGACGACAACGAGCCCGAACCAGACGCGATGCTGTTCTACGTCACGCCCGACCGGCTGGACGAGCGCGGCTATATCGTCGGCCCACCGGAGCTGATCGTCGAGATCGCGAACACCTCGGTCTCCCGCGACCTCCACCAGAAGAAGCGGGCCTACGAGCGCGCTGGCGTGCTGGAGTACATTGTCTGGCGGACGGCGGATCGAGCAATCGACTGGTTCCAGCTCCGCGAGGGGCGGTACGAGCGGCGGGAACCGGGGCCAGACGGCATCATCGAAAGCGAGGTCTTCCCGGGCCTTAGGCTCGATGTCGCCGCAATGTTGCGGTATGACCGGGCGGCGGTCGTGGCAGCGCTGGGGTGAGCGCCGGGAATCCTGCTGACTCCAGTGCCGACGGTGCGGCACGCTACCGATTGGTTCGTTTCTGCGAAGTCTGCCACGCTCCCCCTCCAATTCACCCGTCACCCGGTCATCCACGGCACCGGCTCAATCCTGCTCCCCGCGGTCCTTGGCCACGAAGGCGCGGGCACGGTCGAGGCGCTGGGCGAGGGCGTCACCAACCAGAAGACGCTGGTGGGCTCGTACTACGGCTCCGGCAGCCCCCATCAGCTGTTCGCGAAGATGCTGGACTTCCACCAGCGTGGGTTGATCGATGTGGCCGGGCTGATCCAGCGGCACTTTCCGCTGTCGCAGATCAACGAGGGCTTCGCGGCGATCGATAACCACGAAAACGGCCGCGGCGTGATCGTGTTCTAGGGAGCGGTCGGCCGCTGCGGCGGCTTGCGCGCCCCGTCGCATTTCTGATATTGTCTACCGACTAAGTCATGAATCAACCACAACCGCCCGGCTCGCGCTGGGTGCGCGAAATGCTCGCCTCTGACGGCAGCGGCCCCAACGCCGCCGAACAGGAGGTCCTCCAGGACGTGCTGAAGGCGCTTCGGCGCATTCGCCACGGCAGCGTCTCTCTCGCCATCCAGGACGGCAAGGTTGTCCAGATCGAAACCACGGAGAAACGCCGGCTATGAGCTGTACGAACCGCCGCTAGCGGCGCAAAACACCAGCGGCTGACCAGTCAACTGGAGGCCCCGCGGGGATTCCCGCGGGGCCTCTGTGCGTTCACCGTTCCGAATCGAAGGATCATCATGCGCACACCACCGATGCTCCGCTCACGAATCGCCGCGCGCCAGGCGGGCGATAGGCGCTGCCGGGGCCGAGCGAGCGTCCGCCTGTTGACGCGCGCGGTTCCCGTAGTGGTTGCGTTCGCCGCGCTGGCCGCTGCCGCCTGCGGCGGCACACCAGGGGGGGACGAGGGCCCCGTCGACCGTGGCCCGGCGAGTGCGGTGCGCCTCGGCTACCTCCCTAATATCACGCACGCGCCAGCGCTTATAGGGATCGCCGACGGCCTCTTCACGGAGGCGCTCGGCCCGCAGACGAGGCTTTCGCCGAAGCCGTTCAATGCCGGCCCGGCCGTGATCGAGGCCCTCTTCGCGGGCGAAATCGACATCGCCTACGTTGGGCCGAGCCCGGCCGTGAACGGCTACGTCCGTTCCAAGGGGAAGGCCCTTCGCATCCTCGCGGGGGCGACCAGCGGCGGCGCCAGCCTCGTCGTTCGGCCCGCGAGTGGCATCACCACAGCCGCGGATTTCGCTCACAAGCGCGTGGCGACGCCGCAACTCGGGAACACCCAGGATGTTGCGCTCCGGGCGTGGCTCCTGGACCACGGGCTCAAGGCGAAGGAAAAGGGCGGCAGCGTCACCGTCCTCCCGGTCGAGAACGCGACGGCGCTGACGCTCTTCCAGAAGGGTGACATCGACGCCGCCTGGGCACCGGAACCGTGGGCGACGCGGCTCGTACAGGCGGGCGGAACGATCTTCCTCGATGAACGCTCCCTCTGGCCCGGCGGCAGGTTCGTGACCACGAACGTGATCGTGCGCACGGCCTTCCTGGAAGAGCATCCGGAAACCGTCGAGGCCTTCCTCCGCGGCCATGTCCGCGCCATCCAGGCGATCGTAGGCGACCCGGAACGGGCGAAAGCGACCGCGAACGGCGCGATCAAGCAGGCCACCGGCGCCGCCCTCACGCCACAGGTGATCGACGCCGCCTGGAAGAACCTCGACTTCACGTACGACCCGCTCGCCGAGACATTGCGCGCCTCGGCGGATTCCGCCTTCAAGCTCGGTTTCCTCGGCGCACACAGGCCCAACCTGAGCGCCATCTACGACTTCCGGCCACTCAATGCGGTCCTCGCCGCGCTGGGCGTGGCGCCGGTGCAGGAGTGACCGCCATGCCGATCGTCGCCGGCCCGCCCCGGCCCACAGCTGTCGACGCGCTCGCTGCAGGCGTCAGAGTCGGTTCCGTCTCGCCGCCCGCGCTCGAGGTGCAGGGCGTCTTCAAGCGCTTCAACAGCCGCCGCCAGGACACGATGGCGCTCTCCGACATCAACCTGACCGTACACGACGGCGAGTTCGTCTGCCTCGTGGGGCCATCCGGCTGCGGCAAGTCGACGCTCCTGAACGTGATCGCCGGCTTCGAGGAGCCAACCGCGGGGCGGATGCTGGTGGGCGGCAAGCCTGTCTCCGGGCCGGGGCGCGACCGCATCGTCGTCTTCCAGGAGGCCGCCCTCTTCCCCTGGCTCAATGTCCGCGCCAACGTCGAGTTCGGCCTGAAGCTGGCAGGGATGGGCCGCGGCGAACGGCGCGAGCGTGCCGACGCGTACCTGAGGCTCGTCGGCCTTGACCACCATCACAACGCCCTGGTGCACGAGCTCTCCGGGGGCATGAAGCAACGCGTCCAGATCGCCCGCAGCCTCGCCGTGGACCCGGCGATCCTCCTCATGGACGAACCGTTCGCGGCGCTCGACGCGCAGACGCGGGACGTGCTCCAGGAGGAGATCCAGTCGATCTGGCAACGCACAGGCAAGACGATCGTGTTCGTGACACACAACGTGCGCGAAGCCGTGCTGCTCGCCGACCGCGTGATCGTGATGTCGCCATCACCGGGGAGGATCAAGCGGGAGATCGAAATCGGGCTCGAACATCCCCGCAGCCCGGACTCTCACGCCGTCGTGGACCTCGCCGCCGACATCCGCGAGGAGCTCCGCAACCCGGACCACGAAGCTGCCGAACCGGGGAAGCGGTGGATGATATGAGCGTCTTCGGAAGTACCGAGGCGGATGAAGTACGCACGGCCAGGCGGCTCGGTGTACCCTGGAAGGCCCTCCGGGTGGCCGCGTTCTACCTGGGCCTGCTCGGCCTTTGGAAGCTCATCGCCCTTGCCGAAATCTGGCCTTCGTATACGTTCCCGCCGCCCGAGGATGTCTGGCTTTCACTCCGCAACGTGGCGAAAGATGGCGTCCTGCGCCAGGCCATTCTCTCGACTATGGAACGGATGGCGATCGGCTACTCGCTTTCGATCGTGATCGGGCTCGCGGCCGGCATCGCCATGGGCAAACTGAAATGGGTGGACGAGACCGCCGGCAGCCTGGTGCTTGGGCTACAGTCACTGCCAAGCGTCACCTGGTTCCCGCTCGCCGTGCTCTGGTTCGGGCTCAACGAGCAGGCGATCATCTTCGTAACGCTGATGGGGTCGGTGAACTCCATCGCGATCTCGGCGCGCACCGGCGTGCGCAACACGCCGCCCCTGCTCGTGCGTGCATCGAGCATGTTTGGGGGCCATCTCTGGCAGCGCTACCTCTACGTCGTCCTCCCGGCGATGCTGCCTTCGATGGTGCAGGGGCTCAAACTTGGCTGGTCATTTGCCTGGCGGTCGCTGCTCGCGGCCGAGCTGCTCTTCGTCA
>JAYUAG010000424.1:0-3570 GCA_043741475.1 Thermoflexaceae bacterium
CTTCAAGTAGGCGGACCAACCCATTCCACGACCCAAACAGGGCGCGCGAGTGGCGACGCTCTAGCGCCCTGTTTCTTCAGCCCTGTCTCTTCATTAGGACAGAGGCATAAGGAGTTTCTCATGGCAGGACTGCTCGAAGGCAAGGTCGTCGCGATGACCGGCGCCGGTCGCGGTATCGGACGCGAATGCGCGCTGCTGGCCGCCAGCGAAGGCGCGCGCATTATCGTGAACGACCCGGGCGTCAACCCTGACGGGTCCGGCCAGGACAATGGCCCGGCCGCCCAGGTCGCCGAGGAGATCAAGAAGGCGGGCGGCGAGGCCGTCGCCAACTTCGCCGACGTGTCGTCGATGGACGGTGGTGAGAGCGTCATCCGTACGGCCCTCGACACCTGGGGGCGCCTCGATGGGCTCATCAACCTGGCCGCCATTCTCCGCGACCGTATGGTCTTCAACCTCACCGAACAGGAGTGGGACGACGTCATTCGCGTCGACTTGAAGGGCCACTTCACCACGCTCAAGCCGGCGGCCGTGCTCATGCGGCAGCAGCGCTATGGCCGCATCATCAACTACAGCTCCGTTTCGGGTCTCCAGGGTAACTCCGGTCAGGCAAACTACGGCGCGGCGAAGGCGGGCGTCGCCGGCCTTACGCGCGTTGCCGCGCGAGACCTCGGCCGCTACGGAATCACGGTGAACTGCATCGCGCCGGGCGCCTCGACGCGGCTCACGGCCACCGTGCCCACGTCAGCGCAGACGCTGCGCGCAGCTCGGGGAATCGGCGGGCCCGCCGCTGGCGCGGCAACAGCGGTCAGCCGTGCGGCGGACGAAGCAGCGGGCATGCGCGGCCCCGACATGATCGCACCGATGACCGTCTATCTTCTCCTCGACGAAGCCTGGAACATCAACGGTAAGATCTTCGCCGTCGCCGGCGGCCAGGTCGGCCTTCTGAACGAGATCTATCCCCCGCTGCGCACGATCTACAAGCACGGCAAATGGACTTTGGATGAACTGCGCATGCTCGTCCCGACGCAGCTCATGGCCGGCATTCCGAACCCCGCCTCGCCCGCCGAAGACCTCCAGATCCCCGACCGGTAGCGTTACCAACGGAGCGTAGGCCGCCTGCGTTCCATACTGTCGCCATGCCCAACGCCCCCGGCGACCATCGCGCCCGCCTAATCTCAACACTCCAGGGCTACGGCTCGGTAGTCGTTGCGTTCTCTGGCGGCGTCGATTCGACCTTCCTCGCGGCCGTCGCGCACGAGGCGCTGGGAGAGAGAGCGCGCGCGATCACGGGGCTTTCACCGTCGGTCGCGCCCGCCGAGCGCGAGGAGGCGGAGGCGCTTGCAGCCCAAATCGGCATCCGGCATGAGTTCGTTGAGACGCGCGAGATGGACAACCCTGAGTACGTCGCCAACAGTCCCATGCGCTGCTTCCACTGCAAGGACGAGCTCTACGGCGTGCTCGGCGCGATCGCCGGGCGGGCCGGCGGCGCCGTCGTCGTCGATGGCACGAACGCCGACGACGTGGGCGACTGGCGTCCTGGCCGCAAGGCGGCCGCGCTCCACGGAGTGCGCAGCCCGTTGCTCGAACTGGGAATCACCAAAGCCGAGATCCGCAGCATGTCTCAGGAAATGGGGCTCCCGACCTGGGACAAGCCGGCCATGGCCTGCCTCGCCAGCCGTATCCCTCACGGCACTCCGGTGACCGTCGAGGCGCTCGACCAGGTGGGCGCGGCCGAGGCTGTGCTGCGCGCCGCCGGACTCCGCCAGGTGCGCGTGCGACACCACGGCGATGTCGCCCGCATCGAGACCGACGAAGATGGTATGGCCCTCGCCTTCGCCCCTGAGAACCGCGAGCGGATCGTCGCCCGACTCCTGAACCTCGGCTTCAAGCACGTCGCATTAGACCTTGCAGGCTACCGGCAGGGGAGCATGAATGAAGTATCGAAAGCACCCAGCCCGGCTTCCGGCACTCCGGCACTCTCACACTCCGATACTCGCCCACTCTAACGCGCGGGCGCCGGCGTCTTCGGCCCAAGCACGATCACGTCCGCGATCACGTTGTCGGCGGCATCCGCCGCACCCGTCACCGACACCTGGTGCCCGACCGCCGAGACTTCTCCCGTCCGGAACGCGTCGACCAGGATGCCACTCTCCCCGATCAGGATGTGCGTGCCGGCGCGGATGATCACCGTTTTCTGGCCGTCCGCGGTGCGGATCACCAGCCGGTTGCCCTGGCGCGCCTGGACCACGCCGCGCAGGGTGGGGAGCGCTGGCCGCTCTCCAGCGGACGGTGACTTGGTGGGCGGCGGCGTATGGGTTGGGCGTGGCGCCGAGGTGTCCCTGGACGGCGGCGCCGTCGTGGTAGCGGCCGCCTCGGTCGTAGGGGAAGGGTCAGGCTCCGGCGCGACATCGAGCGAAAACTGGTGAGGCGCCGATCCGCCGGCAACCTGGACGTGCGCGCCAAGGGCCCGCGTCAGCTCGAGCAGCCGCCCGGCCGACTGCGCATCAACCGTGACGAGCAGCCGTTCACCGGACGCGGTTTCGATCAGGACCCGGCCGTGCAGACCGTCTGCTGAGAGCGTCAGGACGACGACCCGGCCGCTCAGCTCGGGGCGGCGGTCTTTCAGCTCTTTGAACGTGATCTTGCGAGGCGCCGCATGGGCCGATTCAGCGAGAGCGAGGGATTGCGCTGCAACCCGCCGCTTCTCCTTCACGAGGCCGCCGACGACGACGCTCTGGCCCGGCTGGAGGGTGGCCACAGTCGCGCCGTCGGCCGCCACAATGGGGGTAGCGAGAGACGCGTCGATGGTGATTTCGCCGAGTTCCGATGCCACCTTCAACACGCGCATGCCGTCCACGTCGGTGGCGCTCGAGATCGTGCCCTGGAGCTGAACGTAGTCGCCCGGGGTAAGCGCTTCGGCGGTCGTGGCCGAAGCGAAGAAGAGCCGCGACCCGGCGAATGCCGCCAGCGCCACGAGCACCAGGCCCGCGAGTGCGAAGCCGATGGTACGAGGCCGGCCGGCCCCCCGGAAAAGGCCCTTGCGCGTCGAATGCGTCACCGGGATGGGCGCGCTCGCTGGGCCGGGCCGACCCTGGGCATCCAGGAACCGTTCGAAACGGGCGCGCGCGATGGGCAACGAGGCGCGGGCGTCGACCGCGGCGTCTTCGGCAGCCGCGCGCAGGAGCGACATCGAGGCGAGCATGGCGAGCAGTTCTTCGCGCTCGGCCGGAGTCGCCTCGATGGGGAGCTCGCCACGCGCAAGCGTCAGGTCGAGCAGGTAGTCCAAGCGTTCCATTTAGCGAGCTCTCCCTTCCGCGTATTCGGTGCTGCTGAGCGCCCGTTGCATCGCTGCGAGGGCGCGCCGCTGCAGGTTTTTGACGGCGTCCTCCGACCGTTCCATGAGCGCCGCGGTATCTTCCACAGAGCGATCGAGCAGGAAGCGCAGGCTGAGGACGGTCTGTTGGTCCTCCGTGAGGTCCCGCATCGCGACCACGAGGTCGCGGTGAAGGTCGACCATGCTGGTCTCGTCCGGCCCCACCGGCGCCAGCGCTTCCACGAGTTCTTCCTCCG
>JAYUAG010000425.1:0-3569 GCA_043741475.1 Thermoflexaceae bacterium
GGGCCGCTGCAGGGGGCGTGGCTTTCGCAGTTCGTGACCGACTGGATGGGGCCGGCGGGAAGGCTGCTCGCACTGAGCTGGCAGAACCGCGGACGCGCCTTCCCGGAGCGCGACCTCACCTTTCGCGGACGCGTGACCGCCGTGTCGAAGTCGGACGGGGTGGTGGAGCTGGAAGTATGGGAAGAGGACGACACCGGCGTGGTGCTGATGCCCGGCACGGCTCGCGTGAAGTTGCCGGTCTAGAGGGGCCGGTCGATGCCGAAGGAACGCGGATTCTACCTCGCCGCTGGCTCAATGAGGCCCCGCCGTACGGCCGTCCGCTCCGCTGCGAGGATCGTGAGCACAGAGGCGGCCGAAGCCCCGAGGAGCACCCAGAAGACGAGCGTGTAGCTTCCGGCAAGATCGAAGGCGACTCCGGCCGCAACCGGCGCGAGCGCGCGTGAGCCGGTGAGGCAGGCGCTCAACGCGCCACTGATCGCGCCGTACTGCGATGGCCCGTAGAAGTCGGCGACCATGCCGGCTCGAGCTGGTGTCACGGCGCCGAACCCGGCGCCGAAGAGGACGACGAACGCGAAGACGCCGGCGCGGCCATCCACCAGCAGGAGGGCTGCGAGCGCCGCTCCCTGGAGCGAGAAGATTACGCCTGCGACCGTCGCGCGCGAGATGCGGTCGCCGAGTGGCGTGAAGATGAGCCGCCCGGGCAGCGCCATCACGCCAATCAGCCCCACGATCGAGGCCGCCGAGCCGGCGCTGTAGCCGTGGTCGCGCAGGTAGGGGACGAAGTGGACGAAGGCAGCGCTCGAGCCAAGTCCGTTCAAAAAGAACGCGGCGGTGAGTAGCCAAAACGGGAGTCCATGGAGCGCGTCCCTGGCCGTGACGCTGCGCTCGCCCGCGGCCTGCTCACGGACAGCCTCAGGCTCCAGCCCTACCGCAGCGATGCCATCAACAGCGATGCCAAGGTCCGCCGGCCGCCTGCGGAGGAGCAGGGCGTGGATCGGGATGGTGCCGGCCGCGACGATCACCGCGAGCACAACCAGGGCCTGGCGCCAGCCCAGGCTGCCAACGAGCGCTCCTGCGAGAGGAATGTAGATAACGCTGGCGAAGCCCGCGATGAACGTGAGCACCGTCAGCGCTCGCCCGCGCTTCGTGCGGAACCAGGTGGCGACGACGACGAACGCGGGCTCGTAGAAGACTGCCGCGGTGACGAGGCCGATGCCGGCCCAGGTGAGGTAGAACACGAACAGGTTCGGGGTCGCCGCCCAGGCGAGAACGAGGAGCGTCGCCGCAATCGACCCGGCCGTCATGAGCGCTCGCGGGCCGTGACGGTCGAGCCAACGGCCGACGGGGATGCCCGCCAGGCCGCCGGTGAGCGCGGCGAGCGAGAACGCGCCGGTCAGACTCCCGCGGGACCAGCCAAGGTCGTCCTGCATCGGCTTGACGAAGACGGTGAAGGAATAAAAGAGGACGCCATAGGACGTGGTCTCGGTCACGGCGAGGCCGAGCACGAGCCACCAACCGTAATACATCCTGCCGGCTCGCCGGGGCTTCACTCCGCCGGCGCGGGGAGCGTGAGCGCATCATCGAGCGCGCGGCGGAGCGCGGGCGTGTCGCGCACGGCGCTGTACTCCGCCAATTCTTCCGGGGTGCTGCGCAGGGCGATGATCGTGAACGGGTCAAGCTTGATCCCGAACCGTTCGAGGACGGCATAGCACTCCGATGCCGCCTCGATGTACTCGGCGATCGTCCGCTGGTTGCTGGCGACCGGCGCGGCGCTCATCCGGTGGCGAACTGCGCTTCCTCGGGGATGCGCCCCCAGTCGGGCTGCCAATCCGGCAGGTGCATGCCTGCGCTCCCCAGCAGGCGGCCGAGGTCGGCGGCGAAGGCTTCGCGCACGTCCTGGTTGTCGCGCACCTTCAGGCCGAGTTCGCGATAGACCTTGTTCCGGGGCGCGTTCGCCCGCCCGAAGATGTTCATCGTCCGCGGAAACCACTTATCGATGGCGGCCTGCATATGGGGCTTCCGTTCCGGGTCCGCGGCCAGGCGTCGCACCCAGTTGTCCCCGTGGGCGATGTGGAAGAGCTCTTCCTTGAAGATGCCTTCCATCACCCGCGCCCACGGCCGGTAGCTGGAGACGAGAACATCCTCCAGCTGGTGGCCGGCGCCGCGGTCCATGCAGACGTTGAAGGCGATAAAGTCGTACCAGTCGCGAATCGGGTAGTAGAAGATGTTGACGCGTTTGTCGCCGCTGGCTCGCGCCGTGCCGAGGTCGTCGTCGCCCGTGCGCAGGGTGAAGTCGAAGCTGGAGACGCGCGCATCGACATCGACGCCGAGGTGTTCGAGCAGCTTGTAGCAGACGCGCGCGTGCCGGAACTCATCCTTCACCATCATCGAAACGGCGAGGTACTCCTCGATCGAGGACGCCATGGGGATGCAGGGCACGTAGCCCTGCGCGCCCGCAAGTTCCGAATCCGCCTCTTGCGTGAGCAAGTTGATGAGCGCCTCGCGATAGTTATCATCGGGGATCGACTCCGGACCTGCGATTTCGCCCGCGTGGTAGCGAGACTCGACGTTCTGGGCGCCCTGGCGGCTGATCGCACCGCCATCGGTCGCCGCCTCCGTCTCGGGCGCGAGCCGTTCGAGCATGCGCGCGCTCACATCGCCCTGGAAGAGGTCCTTCCCCCGGAGCAGGGTCTGTGCGGTCGCCATGGTCGCCTCCCTTTCCTGCCGCCCGTCCTTTACCGCCCTTCGAATGTGGCCGGTTCCTTCTTCAAAAACGCCGCGACGGCGCGCCGATGGTCGCTCGTGTCGCCTGCCTGCTGCTGGGTCAGCGCTTCGAGCTGCAGGAGGCCGTCGAAGGTGAGGCGCTCGCCCGCATCGAGCAGCTGGCGCGTGAGCACAAAGGCGCGCGTCGGCCCGGTCGCGACCGTCTTCGCGAACGTGAGCGCATCCGCCAGGAACGACTCCGCAGGGAGCACCTTATCCACGAGTCCCCACTGCAGCGCCGTCGCCGCGTCGAGCGTGTCGCCCGAGATGAGGAGCGCGTTCGCGCGTCCCGCGCCGACAAGACGCGGGAGGGTGAACGCCATACCCGCGTCCGGCGCGAGGCCGATGCGCGTAAACGCGGTGGCGAAGCGCGCGTTCTCGGCCGCAAGGCGCATGTCGCACGCCAGCGCGAGGCTCATTCCCGCGCCCGCGGCGACACCGTTCACCGCCGCGATGACGGGCATCTCGATCGCGCGGATGTAGCGCACTACCGGGTGAAAGCAATCGCGCAGGAGGCCATGGAGGTCGGGGCTCGACGTCTCGGAGTACTGGTCCTGGATGCTGGCGAGGTCCTGGCCCGCGCAGAAGCCTCGGCCCGCGCCCGTCAGCAGCACGGCCCGCTGATGCTCGTCCGTGGCGCGCTTCAGCGCTTCGTGCAGCGCCGCAAGCGACTCAGCTGTGAACGAATTCAGCACCTGCGGCCGGTTCAGCGTCACAGTCGCGACGCCATCGGCGGCTTCGTAGAGGACCAGGTCTTCGGCCATCAGCGCACCTCAGTCCTCAATCCTCGAGCGCGATCGCGCCCG
>JAYUAG010000426.1:0-8280 GCA_043741475.1 Thermoflexaceae bacterium
GGACGACCGCGGCGTGGCGACGATCACGCTCAACCGCCCGGAGCGGCTGAACGCGATCAACATGGCCATGCGCGACCTCCTCTGGACCTACCTTCAGGCCGCGGCCGCTATCCCCGAGGTCCGCGTCATCGTTTTTCGTGGCGCGGGCCGCGCGTTCTCCGCGGGGGCGGACATCTCCGAATTCGGCTCTGCGCCATCGCTTATCGACGCCCGGCGCGCGCGCCACGAACGAGACGTTTGGGGCGCTCTCCTCGGCCATCGCTGCCTGACCGTCGCCCGCCTTCATGGATTCTGCTATGGCGCCGGCCTCGAACTGCCGCTTTGCTGCGACTACCGGGTAGCCGCGAGCGATGCCACGTTCGCGCTCCCCGAAGTCACGCTCGGCTACATTCCCAGCGCCGGCGGCACCCAGACGCTCCCGCGGGTCGTCCCGCCCGGCGTCGCGGCACACATGATCCTCTCCGGCGAGCCGATCGATGCGGCCGCGGCTCTGCGCTGGGGCCTCGTCGATGCGGTGGTCCCTGAGGAAGTCCTCGACGATGAGGTGGAGGCGCTGGTGGGCCGGCTGCTCGCCGCCCCCGACCCGGAGCGGCTGCGGAAACGCGTGCGGTGACCCGCGACGCAGTCCTCAGCACCCAGTCCCCAGTCCGTCAGACCCCCAGAGCTCTCGCGATCGTTTCCAGCGCTTCCAGCGCTTCGTCCGGCGAGCGCAGCATCACGTCGCTCAGTTCCTCGATCTCGCGGGGGGTCTCCGGGCCGCCCGCCACCCCCGCGAGCAGCGTGTGCACGCCCTGAGGCGCCACCGTGAGCGCCATGCGGAACATGGCTGCGTCCGTGAGGTCATCGCCCATCACCAGGAGTGCCCGCGGCTTCAGCTGCGTGATCAGCGCCTGGAGGGCACGATCCTTGCCACCCTCCGCGTCTGGCAGCACCTCGAGCACCATGCGGCCCTCGCGCAGCCGCAGCCCCGCCGGCAGCGTCTTCAACGCGTGCCGCAACTGGCCCTCGAGCTCCGGTGTCTTGCGATAGTGAAACGCCGTTGAGATCGCCTTCCGTTCCACGTGCAGGTAGGCGCTCGGCACCGCCGAGATCACCTCCTGCTCGATCCGCCCCAGCGCGGCCGCGAGATGCGAGCGGTCCACGCCCGGCAACAGTTCGTTGGCGAAGCTCGCTTCGAGTCCGTGGCTGCCGATCACGAGGACACCTTCGCAGGGCACGAGACGCCTCGCCGTGTTCAGGTCGCGGCCTGTGATGACGGCGACGGACACTTTGCTCGAAAGCCGGTCCAGAACCGCAAGCACCGGCGCCGGCACGCGCGCCTCGTTCGCGCTGGGCACAATCGGCGCGAGCGTGCCATCGAGATCAGTGGCGATGAGCAGCGGCCCGCGCGCCGTCGCCAGCGCCCGGAACTGCTCGATCGCGGTGAGATTCATCATTCGTGGGCCTCCAGGGCGTCGAGGAAGTCGGATGCCCAGGCATGGGCGCTGCGCCTGCGGATCTCGCGGATAAGCCGGTCGCTCACCCGCGGCAACTGGCCGCGTACGCCACGCGTGAGCACATCGAGCATCGCCGCCGGGTCTAACGGGTCAACGCTCGTGATGCCATCTTCGGGGTCACGGCCGAACGCCGCCACCACGCCGCTATCGCGACCCGCGATCAGTGCCGCGCGTTCGGCCCGTGGCCGGCCCTCCTGGGCGATCGCCGTCTGTAGCGGGACCAGGTTCAGGCCGTCTGCCAACGACGAGGCGAAGAGCACATCCGCACGCCGCTCCAGCACGACCACGTCCTTCCAGTCCATCGCCTCAGTGCGGTGCTGAAAAGCGTCGCCGCCGGCGTCCGCGGACGCCCGTGCCTCGTCCTCCACGCGGCGCGCGAACTCCCGGAACGAAGGCACATCCTCCCGCGTCGGGGCCGCGACGCCCGTGTACCGGAAGTTGAGGCCGCTTCGGTAGCCGGCTGCGATCGCCCGCAGCCGCTCGGGAATCCCTTTCGTGAAGTCGCAGCGTTCCAACCCAACGACAACCGGCAGCCCGTCAAGGGCGAATGCGCCGCCTGCCGGCGCATCGTCGACCGCAGCCGCGTCAATCCCCACCGGGAACACGCCTGTCCGCACTCTGCGCCCATCCGTCATGACGCGGTCGACGAAGCACTGAGCGCCGGTGAGTTCAGACGCGGCTCCAACGAATCGCTCGAGGTCGTCGGCCGACTGAAGCCCCACCAGGTCCGCACCCAGAACACCGAGGACGAAGTCTCGAAGGAAGCCCCTCGCTTCGGTCGGCAGCGCCACCAGCGCGTCGAGCGCTGGAAACGGTGTGTGGAGGAAGAACCCGATGCGGAAAGGCGCTCCCGCTTCCCGTAGCATGCGCGGCGTCAGCGCGAGCTGGTAGTCGTGGATCCAGGCCGTCCCCGACGTGCGTTCCTGGAGCGCAGCGTCTGCGAACGCCCGGTTCACAGCGGTGTAGGACGCCCAATCGTCCGCCTGCGGCAACGCCGGAGTGGGGTAGCCGATCGCCCCCCCCAGGATCCCGGGCCGCACAAGGTGCAGCAGTGGCCACAGGAAGTCGTTCGCGACGCTGGCGTAGTGTCGATTCCACGTTGCCTGATCGAAGAACAGGCGCCGATGCCGGAGCGTACCGTCGCCAAGGACAACCAGTTCCCGGCCCTCGGCGTCGACGAACACCCGGTCGTGCCGGCCCCGCGCGGCGCCGATCCAGGTCGTCCCGCGCCCGTCCTCGCCCGGTACGATCACGGGCCGGAGTGCCGCGAGCAGTCCGCCAGCGGCTGGCTGCCCGGCAGGTCCGCCGGGTGGCGTGTCGTGGTCCAGGTAGGAGCGGTTCGCCAGGACGAGGTCAGCGTGAGCCATCGAGACATCGAGTATAGCGCGGTGCGTCGCGAGAACTCCCGGCGGAACCGGTGCGTCGTCCGGGTTGGTCGATACGGCCCGCTTGCTTACGCGCGCGGTTCGGAAAGGACGGTGGCTCGCCGCCCGCTTTTCTCGCATCGTTACCGGGCGCATTCCGCGCGATCAGCCACCAGGGCACCAAGAACACGCTAAAAAAGAGAGTGCTGTGGTGTCCTTGTGGCGGGTTCACTTTTCGCCCGGGACTCATACACCAGCGTCCCACGCCCGACCACCCTGTCGCCTGTCACCTATAACCTGTGCCGTCCCTCCTACAGCTTCAACCCCAGCAGCTCGCGCGACACCACCCCATCTTTCACGGTCACGTTCAACCAGGTCACCCGCACCTTGACGCGGCGTCCCTCTGTCTCCAGCCAGACTTCGTCGCCCTTCTCCCAGCGATAGTCGGAGTCGAGCGTGCAGTAGTGCTCGCCCTTGCTCCCGCCGAAGGGGTCGGCCTCGTAGAAGTCGGTCTTCATCATCCACTCCCGGCGGCCCAAGGGGCACGCCGCGGCAGTCTATCGGGCCATCACCGGCGGCGCACCCACTGGGCCAAGCGCAAAAAAATCGGCCAGCCGCCCACATTTTGCTTCGCTCTGGGCCCGTCGTTGTTCCATTCCGAGCCTCCGTGCAGCTCGTGGCGTTTGGGGGCGCTCCGCCAGCGTAGCCCCCCGGGAGGTCACTGCGGTCAACAGCCACAGCCGCCGCACGTAAAGTCGCCTGTATACTGCCGCCCATGCTCACCGCCATCGACCACCTCATCGTCGCCGCCCCGGATGTCGAGGCGGCCGCCGAACCGTGGCGCCGCCTCGGCTTCTCCGTAAGCGCGCGCAGCCGCCACCTCGTGGGCACGGAGAACACGGTGTTGATGACCGGCCGGGACGCGGACTCGATGTTCTACGTCGAGTTTCTCGGGGCACACGACCGTGACGCGACGGCCGCGATGCCGCGCGGGCAGCGCCTGATCGACTCGATACAGAACCGTCCCGGGGCGCTGCGGATCATGTTCGCTGTTGATGACCTCGATGCGATTACCGGGCGGCTTACCAGCGCCGGGATCGCGGTCGAGCGCGCCGAGGTCCGGCGCGAGGACGGCGATCTGATCTGCCACGTCGCCGTCCCCGAGGACACCGCGCCGCTCGCCTGCGATGTGGGCTTCATCCACTACGCGGTCGCCCGCCCGGCCCAGTTCGCCGCCCGCGAGCAACGGGGCGCGTTCACGCACGAGTTCGCACTGTGCCGCCTCGACCACCTCGCGGTGATCGCTCCGCGGCTCGACGAGACCGCCGCCGCCTGGGAGAAGCTCGCCGGCGTTCCCGTCTTCGGTGAGGTGCGCGGCCGCGGCATGCTCATCAAACAATTGAAGATCGGGGATGCCATCGTCGAGCTGCTCGGCCCCGACAGCCCGGAGAGCCCCCTCGCCAGCCGTCCGCCCGGCCTCATCTCCATGGCCGCGTTCGAAGTCGAGGACCTCGAGGCAGCCGTCGCGTCCGCGCGTGCCCGTGGCTTCACCCTCGGCGACCCGGCCCCGGGCGTCCTCCCCGGTACGCGCACGGCGACCATCCCCGGTGATCAGCTCTCCGGGCTCGGGTTGCAGATCCTGGAATACGTCTGACCACGAGCCAGCTGGTAGCCGTGGGCCGCCGTGCCCGCGGACGGACCGGTCATGCCCGGCGTCCGCTCGCCCGGTCACCCTTCGTTACGGCCGCACGTCCCGCGCGTAGTCTCGACCGCCGCGCACCGTCACCCGCATGATCGCCCCCGCTCGTGAGTCGTCCTCAACCAGTTCGACCACGCCCGCAGCGATGTCCTCGGGCTGCAGTATGCCGCCCACCTGGAGTTTCATCGCCTCCACCCGCTCGTCACCGCTCCGCCGCACGAGAGGCGTGTCCACGTAGCTCGGGCAGATCGCGTTCACGCGGATACCCGACTCCAGCGCGAGATACGCGAGCGAGCGCGAAAAGTTCACCACCCCCGCCTTCGTCGCCGCATAGACCGGCGAACCCGGCATCGGCAGCAGTCCTCCCATCGAGGCCGTATTGATGATCACGCCGCCCTTCCCCAACCGGCGCATCTCGTTCACCGCCAGCCGCGTCCCGTCGATCACGGCCGTCAGGTTGATGTCGACCGTCCGCCGCCAGCGCCCCATTTCGTCGCCGAACAGGTCCTCGTCGCCAATACCCGCGTTGTTGCACACAATGTCCAGCCGCCCCCACAGCTCGGCGCAGGCGCCGATCGCGACCCGAAGCTCAGCGGCGTTCGTGACATCGCAGCGCCGAAAAGCGGCGATCCCGCCCGCACCGGCCACCATGCGAGCCGTCGCCTCTCCGCCTGCCACGTCCACATCTGCCACGACTACCCTGGCGCCCGCGTTCGCCAGGGCCATGACCATCGCCCGCCCAATCCCAGAGCCACCGCCCGACACCATCGCCGCCGTATCTCGAATCTCCATGTTGAGAGCCTCCGTTTCGAAGCCGCAACGCTACCAGCCGCACGCCAACGGCCAACGTCCAACAGCTAACGGTTCACTCAATCCAGTCCCCGGATCGCCGGATGCAGGAGGCCTAGCGTCGGCACGGCCATCGTGACCAGGCCGCAAACCGTGAGCACCTCGCGCGCGCCAAATGTCTCGGAGAGCGTACCAATGACCGCCAGCCCGACCGGCAGCAGGCCGAACGAAAAGACATAGTCCACACTGGAGACACGGCCGAGCATGGCGCGTGGCACCAATTCCTGGAGCGTCCCCACCCAGATCAGCTCGAAGAGCGTCAGACACGCGCCGCCCACCAGCGCCGCTACCCAGAGATAGGGCAAGGCCAGCCCGCTGGCGAAGACCACGAGCATCAGCCCGTTCGCCATCCAGGCGCAGTAGGCCACGACCCCGCGCCGCCGCAGCCTGGTCCCTGCCCCGACGACGAGCGCCACCACTACGGCCCCGGCGCTCCCGAACCCGAGCAGCACGGCATACGCTCCCGCGCCTTCGCCGCGCTCCTGGCCCAGGAGAAACGGCAGGCTCACCCGCATCGGCCCCGCCAGCGTCACGTTGGCCACGCCCGCGAGCATGATCGTGAACCATAGCCAGGGAGACTTCCACACGGTGCTCAAACCCTGGCGCACGTCACCGAACACGCTCTGCCTTCCGCCCTTCGTCCGCGTTTGCTTCCGCCAGCGCAGCCCAAAGAGGGAAGCGCCCGAGACGATGAACGTCAGTCCGTTCACGAAGAACCCGAGTTCCGCCCCGCCCAGCGCAATCAGCGCGCCGCCGACGAAGAGCCCCGCGACCGAGGCGAGCTGGATGCTCAGCGATGTCAGCGAGTTCGCTTGCTGCAGCCGATCTCGCGGCGCCACATCCGGCACCACCGCCGAATAGGCCGGCTGGAAGAACGCCTGCGCAACGCCGAAGGCGATGCCCGCGACGTACACCATCCACAGGTCCAGCCGCCCTGTGCCCGCCAACACGCCCAGTCCCAGGCCCACGATCCCTCGCACGATATCGGCCCAGTACATCACCGCAACGCGTGGCAGGCGGTCGCCCGCGACGCCGCCCAGGAGCAAGAGCGCCACCATCGGCAGCGTCGTCGCGAGCAGGACGATGCCCATCGACCGCGCCGAGCCTGTCTCCTGCAGCACCCACCAGGCGAGCGCCACAGTGTGGATGTTGTCGCCGACGCGGGAGATCACCTGGCCGGTCCAGAGGAAGGCGAAGGGGCGATCGCGCAACACGCTCAGGAGTCCGGCTGGCTGCACGGCTGCCGTCACCGGGCGCGCTCTGCGAGGCAAGCCCCGCACCGGTCAGGCCAATCCCTCATGTCGAGATTGTGACGGCGCGAGCGGTTAAGGGTTAGGCCGTACGAATCCATCGCCGCCGCGTGTTCGGATCATCATCCTTAGCCCGATTGCGAGGGAGGGCCCCCGCGTGTGGCGCGATGAACGTTTGGGCCCTTGCTGACGCGCGGGCTAACGACAAACACGCGCTCAGGCGCCGGTTCTGTCCTAGGCAAACGCTCCGGTACACTCAAAGTATGGCCAAGGACGAGACCTTCGATATCACCACCGGCTGCGACCTCCAGGAGGTCGACAACGCCGTCAACCAGGCGCGCCGCGAGATCACGAACCGGTTCGACTTCAAGAACATCATCGTGGAGATCACTTACGACCGTTCGACCGCGAAGATGGGCATCCACACGACGGACGAGTACAAACTCAACGCCATCTGGGAGGTGCTCGAACCGCGCTTTATCGCGCGCAACGTGCCCCTCAAGAACCTCCAGCGCGGCAAGGTCGAAGAAGCCGGGGGCAGCACGGTGCGCCAGGAGATCACCCTCGTCCAGGCGATCGAGGCCGACCTCGCCCGCAAAATCGTCCGCTTTATCAAAGACCAGAAGTTCAAGAAGGCCAACGCCCAGGTCCAGGGCGATGCCGTGCGTGTCTCCAGCCCCAGCCGCGAGGAGCTGCAGTCCGTAATTGCGGCGGTCAAGAAGGAAGACTGGGGCATCGAGTTGAAGTTCGGAAACTACCGGACCTGAACGCGTCGCCGTCGAGTCACCGTATCTCAGCGTGTTCATTCTCCCCCTCACCCCACCGCAGTGGGAGAGGGGCCGGAGTGAGAGCTGGGGCCGCGGCTCCGTTACCGTCGCGACTCTTCGACGCCTCCCTGTACGGGACGATATGGAACACGCCCGCCGTTCGCGTCGCCCCACTCCTCCGATACCCATGCGCCCGTCGAAAAGAGGTCATCATTCGGGTCGACCCGAATCTCCACGTCCCTGAGGATCCCTATCAGGTCGCCGTCGTTGGTCCGCGCCGGCAGTAGCTTCGCCACCGGCTTTCCCCGCCTGGTGATGATGATGCCCTCAGGCCCCACCGCGTCGAGTAGCGCGAAGCAGGTGGCCCTGAACCGGGTCGCACTGATCGTCTTCATGAGCACATTATGAAGCCTCGGGCGCAGTCTCGCGTGTGTCGATTCGCCGGCACGCCGTTGCCACTTCACAATGTCCCGACTCTCCTCAAAGGAACACCCATCCATGCGTTTCAGCGTCTGGCCCAACCTGTCACAACCGTTCGAAGCGACCCTCGAACTCGCCCTCCACGCCGAACGCACCGGCTACGACGGCGTCTGGGTCGCGGACCACTTCATGCCCAACCAGGAGGACGTCAGTCCGCCCGTCAACGAAGCCTGGACGACGCTCGGCGCCCTGGCTGCAGCCGTGCCACGAATTCGCATCGGCACGCTCGTCACGGGCAACACCTACCGCCACCCCGCCGTGCTCGCCAAAATGGCGGCGGGCGTTGACCTGATCAGCGGCGGCCGCCTCGTCCTCGGGCTTGGCGCCGGCTGGCAAGAGAACGAGCACGCCGCCTACGGCATCGAATTCGACACG
>JAYUAG010000427.1:0-3555 GCA_043741475.1 Thermoflexaceae bacterium
TTCGCCGGTAGTCGGTCGAGGTCTGGCCGATGTGGCGCGCGACCCGGTCCAGTCCGAGCGAATCCAGCACGGGGTGGACGTAGAGGTCGTAGCCGAGGCTGACGACCGTGACCTGCCAGCCGTTCCAGTGCGCCCAATCGATGAGTTCGACGGCGCCGGGCCGCACGCGCGCGACCGAGAGCACGTACTCGGCTATTTCCGCGTCCGTGATGTCCGGCGACACGAATTCGAGGCTCCGCGCGTTCGATTGCTCGACCGTCAGTTCGCCGCGGGCGCGGGGGCCGGCGACCTGCCGCTCCCACTCCGGCCCGCGGGCGTCGGCGAAGCGGGCCATCAGCTGGCGGTGCGTGTTGTCCTGCACGAAGGTGTCATCGAAGTCGAGGCAGAGGAGGTTCGCCACTCCCTGAGCATAGCTGGACGGTACACTCGGGTCGTGGAGATAGAACGCGCGCGTTACCTTGTGTCGGATGTCGGGCGAGAGGCACTCGAAGCGGTCGCAACGCTTCCGGCGACCGATCCTTTGCGGCTCAGCGCAGAGTTGCGGAAACGCTTCGGCGCCGAAGAGGCGGCGGCGCTCGGAGAGCAGCTGGTCTTGCGCGCCCGCGCCGCCGCGCGCTTCCAGGGCGAGTGGCCGGGTCTCCTGTTCACCGGCCCCGGCCTGGAGATGATGACGCATCCCCGGGTCGCGCGGCGGCGGGCGACCCGCCTGGCGCGGCTGGGCCGGGCCGTCCACGACCTCACCTGCGGTCTTGGCGGAGACCTCCTCGCCTGCCGGGAGGCGGGGCTCAGTTACAGCGGCGTGGAGCGGGATGCGGCGACGGCGCTCCTTGCTGCGGCCAACCTGGGAAGCGATGCCGTCATCCAGGGCGAGGCGGCGAGCCACCTCCTTGACCACCCGGACGCGGCCATCCTGCTCGACCCCTCGCGCCGGGAAGGCTTCACGCGCCGCTTCGACCCGGCATCGTTCTCTCCGCCGTGGGACGCATGCATGGCGTGGGCGGCGGCGGCGTCAGCCGCCGTCGTGAAAGGGCCCCCGGGAATCGACCGCCGCCATCTGCCGCCCGAAGCAGAAATCGAATTCGTGCAGGTGGGGCGAAGCCTACGGGAGTGTACGGCGTGGTTCGGCGAGGCCACGAGTCCCGGCCTGGCTCGGGCGGTGTACCTCCCGTCCGCAGGGGGCGAGGTGACGCTGGATTCCACGGCGCCCGAAGCTCCAGCGCCGGCCGCGGACATCGGGTCCGTGTTCTATGATCCGCAGTCGTGCGTGACCACGGCCGGGCTCGTCCGCCACCTGGCGCATGAGCTGGGAGCGCGCCTTCTTGACCCGCACATCGCCTACCTGACCGCGCCGTACTGCGTCTTCCACGCCTTGGCGGAGCCGTTCGAGGTCCTCGCGACTCTCCCGTTTTCGCTGAACAGGCTGCGTGCCCACCTTCGCGCCGCCGGTTTCCGCCCCGGAGAGATCCGGCGTCGTGCGTTCCCGGTCGAGCCTGAGGCGTTGCGGACGCTGCTCGGCCGCCTGCAAGGTGACCCGGTAACGGTGTTTTGCACCACGATCGCGGGTCAGAAGACGATCATTCTCGGTCGCCCGGCGTCGCGACCTTCGGTTTGAGCTCGCCGCCTCAAGGGTAGATGGGCGTTTCTTCGTTGAGCCGCGCGAGGACGGCTGCGGCGAGGCGGTCGGCTCCGGCTTTCGTGAGGTGCACACCGTCGCCGTGGCGCGCATTGATCACGTTTCCGGCGTCGTCTGTGAGGTAAGGCTCATACTCGCCGTGCGGCCCCACGAACAGTGGCCATGAATCGAAGAAGAGGATGCCTGGCCGCCGGGCGGCTTCCTCGCGGTAGATCGCGTTCATCTCCGCCATTCGTCCGCTGAAACTCCCGCTTTGCATCACTGGCTGGCCGACCCAGATGACAAGGCGTTTCTCTCCGGCCACGAGGTCCATCGTGGCGGCGACGCGGCGGCGATAGTCCTCGCGCCAGCCGTCGCTTCCCGGTTGATAGACCTTCCCGTCGGCGGTGCGCAGGCCCTGGGAATCGTTCGCGCCGAAAATGAGGACGAGGACGTCCGGCGACTCGTTCGTGACCAGGCCGTTCAGGCGGCCAGGCCAATCGAAGAAGTCGGGCCGTGTCAGCCCGGTCGAAGCCCGCGCGTCGAGTTCCGGCGCGATCACCCCGGTTGCACTCGCGAGCCGAGAGAGGGACTCACCGAAGGCGGCGGCCATCGAATCGCCCCCGACCCACAGCCGGAGCGGCGCGGATGCTGTGGGGATCGGCAGCCGCCGATTCGTGAGCGGTGCGGACGGGAGCGCGGCGCTGTCTGCCGTCGCCTGTGCGGTTACGTCCGGCAACCGGACCTGCGCGTTGAGGCGGCCGGCGCCGTTCGCAGGCAGCGCGAAGGTGGACGCGTGGAGCTCGCGTCCGAGAGCACGGTCCCCCCAGCGGCGTGGCCGGTTCAGGTAGAGGGTGTCGCTCACCTCCTGGACTGGTGTCCAGACGCCCACCCAGAAGTCACGGCTGGAGCCGAATTGCTTCTTCTCTGCACGATCCAGCAGATGGTCAGCGTTGAGGAAGGTGGCGGCGATCAGTCCGGCGACCGCGAGCGCGATGATCCGGGCCGCGCCCCAGCGCCACCCCTCGGCGCGTGCGCCGGGGAGCTCGACCGTAGCGGCGGCGGGCCGTTCCGCGCGCGGCGGGCGAAAGTCAGGGATCCAGCCTTCCGTCTCCGGCCGGGCGCCGGCTGCTTCGCGGAGCCCATAGCTCGGGGCGTGTGTATCGTCCATCCTCTTCACGGTAACGTGTCACTCCTCAGCAAGGTTGCCTCGATCCTTAGAACCGGAAATAGATGAACGGCGCCACGCCGGCCGGGCTGAGCGCATCGACGACGACGAGCCCAACGCCCAGGCAGGCGGCCTGGGCGACGGGGGCAAGACGCGAGAAGGCTCCCTGCCACTGAATATGCAGGTTCCGCGGCAGGAACTGCAGGGCGACCGCCGCGGCGATCGTGAGCACGACCAGCGGCGTCACGAGGCCGGCGCCGCCACCGTTGGTGACAAGGCCCGTGAGCACCTCGCCCGCCAGCCCGAAGGTCTCCGCGCGGAAGAACACCCAGGCGAGGCAAACGATGTGGAACGTGATCAACCAGCGCACGACCGTCCTCACGTCGATCGCGGACGCGTTGGCGGACCGTTCGGCCGCGCGGAAGAACGGCACGTGCCGCTCGACGACGAGCCAGGCGCCATGGATCGCGCCCCAGGCGACGAAGGTCCAGGCCGCGCCGTGCCAGATACCGGAGATGAAAAAGGCCAGGAACAGATTTCGATAGGTCTTGAACGCGCCCTGTTTGTTGCCCCCGAGCGGTATATAGACGTAATCCCGGAACCAGGTGGAAAGACTGATGTGCCAGCGCGACCAGAAATCACCCAGGCCCGTGGCCAGGTAGGGATTGTTGAAATTCAAAATCAGATTGAAACCCATGAGCTTGGCGACGCCGCGGGCCATGTCGGTGTAACCGCTGAAGTCGAAGAAAATCTGCCACGCGAACGCGAACGTCGC
>JAYUAG010000428.1:0-3551 GCA_043741475.1 Thermoflexaceae bacterium
AGGCCGCGGAAGTCGTGGCCCTTCGCCGCGAAGAGACAGGTGAACAGCTCGCCTTCGGGTGAGAGTCGCGCGCGGGTGCATGCGCCGCAGAAGGGCTGACTGATCGAGCTGATGAACCCCACTTCGCCGCTGCCATCGCGGTAGCGCCAGCGCTTGGCCACTTCGCCGCGGTAGTTTGCCTCGATCGGCTCGATCGGCAGTTCGCGGTCGATGTTCTCCGCCATTTCACGCAGCGAGACGACGCGGTCCAGCTGCCAGCCGTTGGTTGTACCCACGTCCATGAACTCGATGAACCGCATGATGATGCCGCTGCCCTTGAAATGGCGGGCGAGGTCCACCATCGTGCCGTCGTTCACGCCGCGCTCGATCACCGCGTTGACTTTGATCGGGGCGAGACCTGCCTCCTGCGCCGCGGCGATCCCGTCGAGGATCTGAGCGACGGGCACGCCTGCGTCGTTCATGCGCATGAAGGTCGCGTCATCGAGCGAATCGAGGCTCACGGTGATGCGTTGCAGCCCGGCGTCGCGCAGCCGCTGCGCTTGCTGCCGCAGGAGCGAGCCGTTCGTCGTGAGGGTCAGGTCCTGGAGTCCGGGGATGGCCGAAAGCTGATCGATGAGCGCCGGCAGGTCGCGCCGCACGAGCGGTTCGCCCCCGGTGATGCGGATTTTCTCGACGCCGTGCGCGACGAACAGCCGCGCCAGCCGCGTGATCTCTTCGAAGGTCAAGAGCGCGTCGCGCTGGAGGAACTGGAAGCCGGGGCCGAAGACTTCGCGTGGCATGCAGTAGGTGCAGCGGAAGTTACAGCGATCCGTCACCGAGATCCGCAGGTCGCGCAGGGGACGGTCGAAGCGGTCGGTCAGTTCCATGGGACAGCCATTGTACCGGAACGCCCCGCTCCACACCCTTGCCCGACGGGCTTACGTCAGCGGGACCTTCAGGCGGATCGTGTTGTCGATCATCTTCGCCGGCGCCTCCGGCCCAAGGTGCGTCCGCATCCACTCGCGCATCTCCGGCCCAAGGGCGTCGTTGGTCGCGCCCCACGAGGTCCAATCAGCGTGCTCGATCGCCATCGTCAGCCCGCCGGTGTTCGCTCCGTACCCGAGGCGTCCGATGCGGATGTAGCCCGCACCCATGGCGAGTGAGCGCTCACGCATCTCCTTGAGCAGGATAAGCGCCTCTTCCTGGCGGCCAGGGTCGACGCGGAACTGGCGCAGCGTGGAGATGAGCGGGTCCCATTGGCCCGGCGGCGGTGGATTGTCGGGGTCCAGAAAGACGACGAGCGTGTTGCCCGCAGGGTTAGCGGGCGCGTCGCCGCCGGTGGCCCTCGCCCAAAAGGCCTGCCACGCCGGGTCGGCCGTCCGCGCCACCTGCATTGCCCCGGCCTGCGCGAATGAGGGGAAATCCTGCAGGAAACTGTACCGCAGGACGGCGTGGTCGCCCGTGTAGTTCACGAAGGCGGATACCACAGCGCCATGCCGTTCGCAGATTACCTTCGCCTGCCGGAAGAGGGTGGTGAGGTCCGAGGCCCTGCCCGCCTTAGCCTGCCAAAACGTCGCCTGCCTGATCATTGGCCACTCCTTCGGATCCCCTGTATCTCCCGCTATAGCGCAGAAGGAACGTACGCTGGCGCAAGGTCCACGTCAGTGATCTAGTTCACACAACGGGCGATTCTCCGGACGAAAACGGCCGGGCGGACGGGTGCGCCTTACGAACTCCTCGGGCGCTCCCCGCCCATCAGCCCGTCAGCGCTGCCGTGACCGCGTCGCCCATCTGCTTCGTGTCCACCGTTTTCGAACCACTTGCCGCGATATCGGGCGTGCGATAGCCGGCCGCGATCACTGCGTCCACTGCCCCCTCGATCGCCGCCGCTTCCGTTTCCAGCCCAAGCGAAAGCCGGAACATCATCGCCGTGCTCAGGATCATCGCCAGTGGGTTCGCCTTCCCCTGGCCGGCAATATCGGGCGCGCTGCCATGGATCGGCTCATACAGGCCGATGCCCGTGCCGTCCTTCTTCCGCCGGCCGAGGCTGGCAGAGGGCACCATCCCCATCGAACCAGCGAGCACCGCCACTTCGTCTGTGAGGATGTCGCCGAACATGTTCTCTGTCACGATCACGTCGAAACCCGACGGGTTGCGGATCAGGTTCATCGCCGCCGCGTCGACCAGCAGGTGGTTCAAGGCCACGTCCGGGTAGAGCTTCCCGACCTCCGTCGCGATCTCGCGCCAGAGCTGGCCCGTGCGCAGCACGTTTGCTTTGTCGACGCTCGTGACTTTCTTGCGCCGCTGCCGCGCCAGCTGGAAGGCGACGTGGAGGATGCGCTCGATCTCTTTCTCGCTGTAGCGGAGCGTGTCCACCCCCTGTCGGCCGGCGGCGTTCGTCCAGCGCTTCTGCGGGCGGCCGAAATAGAGCCCACCCGTGAGTTCACGCAGGACGAGCATGTCCGTCCCTTCCAGGACTTCGGGCTTCAACGTGCTGCCATCGAGCATGAGCGGATGGATCTTCACCGGCCGCAGGTTCGCAAACAGCCCGAGCTGTTTGCGCATCCCCAGGATCGCGTCTTCCGGCCGGACCGTGGCCTGGGGGTTGTCCCATTTCGGCCCGCCGACGGCCCCGAAAAGGACGGCGTGCGAGGCCTTTGCCTTCACGACCGTCTGGGGGCGGAGCGCGACGCCATAGGCATCGATCGCTGCGCCGCCGATCGTCTCCTGGTCCAGCTGGAATTCGTGCTTGAAACGCTTCTCGATGGCGCCGAGGACCTTGAGCGCTTCGGCGATCACTTCGGGCCCGATGCCGTCGCCGGGGGTGAGGAGGATGCGATAGGTAGCCATTGCGGAAGCCTAGCGCGACCGCCCGCACCGGACGAGCCCTGAGCGGTGAGCGGTGAGCTGCGATCTGAGAGCCATGAGCGCCGGGCTATGAGCCACATGCCCAGGATGCCCGCGTCACGTTCACCGCTCAGGGCTCACTGCTGACGGCTCACAGCTCGAATGGCGGCCAGCGGCGCCATCAGGCAGACTGCCGCCCATGCACAGCGACACGATCCTCTTCGAACGCCGCGGGCCTATCGGCCTCCTCACCCTCAACCGTCCTGAGCGGCTGAACGCGATCAACCACGAGATGCTTCGCGCCCTTCGCGCCTTCTTCGATGATCGCCACCGCGACTACGCGTGCCGTGTGCTCATCGTGACCGGCGCGGGTCGCGGCTTCTGCGCCGGGCTGGACCTCAAGGCCGGTGGCGATGAGCAGGGCCAGTGGCAGCCCGGTGTCGGCAGCATCCAGGATTCGTACACCTTCCAGGAAGACATCGCCGACCTCGTGGTGAAGATGCGCCGCTGTCCTCAGCCGATCATCGCCGCGGTGAACGGCGCCGCCACGGGCGGCGGGCTCTCCATCGCCGTCGCCTCCGATGTCCGCATCGGCGCCGGGAACGCCCGCTTCGCCTGCTCGTTCATCAACCTCGGCCTGAGCGGCTGCGATGTCGGCAGCTCCTATCACCTGCCCAAGATTGTTGGCGCCGCCCACGCCGCCGACATGATTTACTCCGGCCGGC
>JAYUAG010000429.1:0-8265 GCA_043741475.1 Thermoflexaceae bacterium
TACTACCGCCTGCACGCGCAACGCTCGATCGCACAGCTCGCTTACGAGTCCGCCGCTGAAGTCGCCTATTCCGCCATCCGGATCCACGACGAGAGTGGCAGCAACGACCCCGCCGAACTCGGCGCCGCCCTCGTCGCACTCGGCGAAGCGCGCTTCCGGCTCGGTCAGCGCGATGTGGCACGCGCCAGCTTCGGCCGCGCCGTCGACGCCGCGCGCGAGTTGATGACGGCGAAGGACTCCCGCGGCGCCGACCTGATCTGCCGAGCCGCCGTCGCCTTCACCGGACAGGAACTGGGCTATGGAGCCTCCGACCCGGAAGGGATCGAGCTCTTTGCCGAAGCGCTCCAGGTCGCGCCCCGGGAAAGCGAGACCGTCCGCCTCCGGGTGATGGCCTCGTTGGGCGCCTGGATCCACTTCGCCGGCCGGCAGGACGAGGCCGGGGCGCTACTTAATGGTGCGCTCGAACACTCCGCCACGATCGCCGACCGCGGCACCCGCAGCCACGTCCTGAACAGCTGGCACGCCACCCTGCGCAACCTCGGCAACCTCCCCCTCCGCCTCCGTGTGGCCACCGAGTTGCGCGATATCGGCCTCACCACGGGCGACTTGGAGGCGACGATCTTCGGCCACCGCCGCCGTGCCATGGACTTCGCCGAGATGGGGGACGGCCCCGCCATGGAAGCGGAGATGAAGGCCCACGACGACCTCGCCGCCCGCCTGCATCAGCCCATCCACAGCTGGCACGCTGCCCTCTGGCAAGCGATGACCGCCGCCCGCTCTGGCAACCTCGCGGAGGCCGAGCGGCTCGCCTTCGCCGCCCTTCAGGTTGGCCAGCAGGCCCAGGCGCTGAACGCCATGAACTTCTTCGCACCCGTGCTCTTCTACCTGCGACGCGGCGAGGAGCTCGCGCCCACCGTCGCCGGCCTCGTTGCCGCGCAACCGATCCTCGGCATCTGGCGGGCCGTTCTCGCCCTGCTTCACGCTGATGCGGGCCGCTTCGACGAATCTCGCCCGCTCTTCGCCAGCACTCTCGACCAGGGCGCCGGAGCCATCCCCATGGACGGGCAATGGGGCGCGATGATGTACTCCCTCTCCGAGACCTGTGCCACCCTTGGCGATGCCGCCGCGGCGGAGGACCTGATCAACATCATCCGGCCCGTGGCCGATGCCCACATCACCGGGGGCAACGCCGTGATCTACCTGGGATCGCTCCAGCACTGCCTCGGTCGCCTGTCGCTCGCCGCCGGCCGGGAAGACGCGGCGGCAGCCGCGTTTTCGCGGGCGACCACCGCCGCCGAACACATGTCAGCACCGCTTCTCGCCGCGCACTCGCGTTTTCAGCTCGGGGTCCTCCTCGCCAGATCGGACGTCGCCCGTTCGTCCTCGCTCGTCGCCGCCAGCCGCGCCGCCGCCGAAGAGTTCGGCAGCGCCCGCCTCCTGCGCATGGTCGAGAGCTTCGACGCACTGCCGGCATTGCCGGGCCGTACCGCGCCGGAGCTGCCGGCAGGCCTCTCCGGGCGCGAAGTGGAGGTCCTTCGCCTCCTCGCCGCCGGCCAGAGCAACCAGCAGATCGCCGGGACCCTCGTCCTCAGCCAGCACACGGTTATCCGCCACGTATCGAACATCTACGCGAAGATCGACGCCGCCAACCGCGCCGAGGCCGTCCGCTGGGCGTTGGACCACCACCTCAGCACCTGACCGCCCGGCGTCAGGGCAGAGATCGGCCACGCGCTGGAGCGGGACAGGGTTCGGTAGCTCCGGGCGGGCCTCCGCTTCGCCGCCGATTCGGCACGGCTGGAGGGCGATCGCAGGGAGGGTTCAGGAAAGGTGATGCGAGAGCAACGATTCGGCTCACTCGCCTACTCGGATGAGGATCTTGGCGAGCGGGCGGCGCAACCGGTAGGCTCGGATCATGGGTGATTTGCTGTACGCGCAGCCCTCGTTCATCGAGGGCGTGGCGAGGGTCTTTGATTTCTCCGCTTCTCTGAGCGAGTTCAACCGCTCCCTCACAGGAGAGCAGGCGGACTACTGCGCGCTCCGCGCCGACTGGCTGGCGGTAGGGGACGACCTGCGCCGGGCTCTCGGGAACATGGACGAGGTGGAACTTGGCCGGGTCCCCGTCTCGAAGAGCTAGCCGGACGCCCTCTCCGGGCTCCCGAAACGCGGAGGCTCTCGCAGTTCGGGAGACCCTGGTTTCCTCGTCCTTCCAGGGTCCGCTGCCGCCGCCGCACGTGCTCGTACAATACGAGGCAGCCCTGCCGGGGGCGGCCGATCGAATTCTCGGCATGGCCGAGAAGCAGATGAATCACAAGAATCGCACTCGAAGACTTTGCGCTTCGAGCAGCCGCCGGGCGCTCTACGGCGTCGCTGCAGGCGTCATCGTTGCTCTCGGCCTCGGGATTTGCGCAACGATAATCGCGTTGAATGACCAGCCAGTGGCCGCCGTAGTCATCGGCGCGTTTGACATTTCCGCGCTCGTTGGGGTTTTCGTCTACGGCACAGAGTCCCGCCGCCGGGAGCGCCTCCAGAAGGCCGCCGTCATGACCGGCCGAACCGCGAAATAGCGCCCTACATCGCCTCTCTGGCCAGCTCTTCCAGCCGCTGGATCGTCCCCTCGGCGTCGCGTCCGCCGACGATGCAGATCACCTGGTCCACCCCGGCCGCCTCGTAGGCGGCGATCACGTCGCGCGTCACCGGACGCCGCCCGGGGCAGATACTCACGGAAATCTCTTCGCGCGTGCGTCCGTTAGCCGCGAGCCGCGCCTTCAGCTTTGCCAGGTGCTCGGCCGCGCCCGCCGGGTCCAGGTTGAAGCCGAACCAGCCCTGCCCGCCGCTCGCGACGCGCTCCAGGGCGGCGTCTGATTCGCCGCCGAAGATGAGCGGCGGATGTGGCTGCTGCACGGGCTTCGGGTGCTGGCGGCAGGCCGGGAGGTCGTAGAACTCGCCGTGATACTCCGCGAGGCCCTCGGTCCAGAGCCGCTTCATCACCTCGAGGTAGGCCATCGTGCGCTCCGCCCGCCGTCGCCAGGGGACGCCGAGCGCCTGGAACTCTTCGCGCAGCCAGCCGATGCCAATGCCGAAGTCGAAGCGGCCGCCGGAGAGCCAGTCGAGGCTCGCGACCTCTTTCGCCGAGTACACCGGGTTGCGCTGAGGCACCAGCAGGATCCCCGTACCCAGCCGGATGCGGCTCGTGACCGCCGCCGCCAGCGTGAGCACGGCGAAGGGGTCGACCGGGCCGCCGGTCGCGCCCCCGATCCTGCCGTCTTCGGTGTAGGGGTACCGCGAGGCGTACTCCTCGAAGAGGACGACGTGCTCCGGCGCCCAGATCGAGTGAAACCCGAGCTCCTCCGCTCGTCTTGCCACGCGCTGGACAAACTCGCCCGTGCAGACCGGCACGACCGTGGGCGCCATGACACCGATATTCATCTCTTCTCCTAAGTGGTTGGCCCCTGCGCGGCCGTGGGCCGCGTCTCGGTCACGATTGACTCCAGCCGGTGCGCCACGATCCGCCAGTGACCGTCCATCCGCCGGAACTCATCCTCGTAGGCGCCCCAGAGCGTCATCAGCTGCGTGCGGTCCGGCGCGAGCTCGTGCGTCGCCTGGACGTAGCAGGTCATCGTCGCCTCGTCGCCGCGCAGGTCGACGACCTGGTTGCCGATCAGGTGTTGGGTCCGCCCGAAACGTCCGAGCGCCTTCGCCACAAACGCCAGCCAGGCGTCGCGGCCAACCACCGGCCCGGCCGCCGCGAAGCCGGAAGCAACCACGTCCGCCGCGAAGCACGAGGCGAGGAGGTCAAGGTCCCGCGTGTCGACGCCGGTCGCGTAGCGCGTCATCACGTCCTGGATCGCCAGCCGGTCGGCGATAGCGTCTGGCACTGCTGCTCCCTCCTGGGGTGAACCCGTGGGATTCTACAGCGTCACTGGCTACGTCATCAGAGCGGCGAGACCGAGCGACCGTCGCAGCCCGGCGTATCCAGGACGCCGGCGTGACTTGACCATCGCCGCTCGCTGCCGCGCGCCGCTCCGTTGGCCGCTAGAATGCGACCAAACCAATCTGTTGGAGCATCACATGCTGGGTAGATCCGACCAGGACGCCTTCATCAACAGCCAGAAGTGGGCAGCGGTCACCACGCTTCGCGCCGATGGCAGTCCGACCAACTCGGTCATTTTCTACGCGCGAGAAGGCGACACCCTCTTCTTCAGCACCACGAAAGACCGGCTCAAAGCGAAGACGCTAATGCGCGACCCGCGCATCGCGATCTGCGTGCTGGATGAAGGCCCGCCCTACCGCTTTGTGAACGTCGAAGGCACGGCGGAGATCGTCGACGGCGACATCGTGCCCGGACACATCGCCATCAACCAGGTGATGCGCGGGACCGAGTTCACAGCGCCGCCGGGCTTCGAAGAGGGTCTGCGGAAGGCCGGGCGTGTGATCGTGCGCGTCACCGCGACGCGTGTCTCCGGCGTCGTGAACCGGTAGGTTCCGTACCGCGGGGCCACGGTCGTCCGTCATTGCCGGCGTCTGATCCGGACTAAGACATCCGTGACGACGACCAGAGCCGACGCCAGCACGTCAGCGTGCTCAGCAAGGAGAGCCTTCAGCCTCCTCGTCTTCAGATCGAGCGTCTCATCCGAGAGCCGGAAGAGCACTACACCGGCATGGTCCAGGCCGTACCGCACGAGAAGTTCGCCGAAGTCATGATCGTTTGTGATAACGATGCGCAGTTCGGTCGTTGCGTTCGCCAACACGTCCCGGTCAGAAATGCCCGCCGGGTACTCGACCGACACGGCCGTTACGTCGTGGCCCAGCGGCTCCAAGACCTTGCTGAGCCGCCGGTCAGCGCTCTCATCCAGCATGAAACGCACGTTACGCGCTCACTACGGGGTAGACCTCTTCGCCGCGGACACGTGCCTCCGCGTACGCCAGGCACGCGCGTACGTCCTCGCTGGTGAGGCGCGGGAACGCTTCGAAGAGATCGCTGAGGCTCGGTGCACTGGCGAGATGACGCAGCACAAGCTCGACCGGCACCCGCGTTCCCCGGACGGTCGGTTTGCCGCCAAGGATTCCCGCGTCAAGCGCGATGCGCGACAGATCAGGGGCCATCACGAACAGGATACCGCACGTCTGTCCATCTGTGGATCCCGATGATCCTGAAACCGCGAGACCGCGTCCGACACTCCGGAACTCCCCTACCCGGCGCTAATCCCCCGCCGGCAGCGTGAACGCGAACGTTGCGCCCCGCCCAGGCACGCTCTCCGCCCAGATGCGCCCACCGTGCGCCTCGACGATGCCGCGCGCGATGGCGAGGCCGAGGCCGCTCCCACCGCGGTCGCGCGATCGAGACTTTTCGCCGCGGTAGAAGCGCTCGAAGACGTAGGGCAGGTCGCCGGCGGCGATCCCTTCGCCGCTATCGGATACGACCACTTTGATGCCTCCGTCGCCGCCGGCGGTACGCAGCACGATCGTGCCGTCATACGGCGTGTGGCGGATGGCGTTCTGGAGCAGGTTATAGACGACGCGCCCGAGGCGGTGTGGGTCCGCCAGCACCACAGGTGTCGCGCCGGCCGGTTCGTACCGCAGCCGGATGCCCGCACGTTCCACCTGCGGACGAAAGATGTCGATCGTCTCCGCCAGCACGTCCTCGACGTGCAGCGTTTCCAGGCGCAACTGCAGTTCGCCGCTATCGATCATCGTCAGCTCGAAGAGGTCGTCAATCAGCAAGGAGAGCCGTTCGACTTCGGAGCAGGCCGTGCGCAGATAGCGTTCGCGCGTCGCTTCGTCGCTGACGACACCATCGACGAGCGCCTCCATGGAGACGCGGATCGAGGCAAGCGGGGTGCGGAGGTCGTGGCTAATGGCGGCGAAGAGGTCGCGCCGGGAACTTTCAATGGCGTCGCGCCGGGCATGGGCTGCCTCGAGCGCGCCCGCCATGCGGTTGAACTCGGTGGCGAGCGCGGCCAGTTCGTCCCGGCCTTCAGCCGGCGCGCGGGCGCCCAATTCGCCTGCCGCAACCCGGCGCGCGGCGCTCTCGATCGCCTCTATGCGCCCGCTCAGCCCGCGGCTCATGATCCCCACGGGGCCGAGCGTCGTCACGAAAGCGTACCCGCTGAGGGCGAACAGCAGATGCAGGTCGTGACCCGAAATGAACATCAGCGCCGCCGCCACGAAGATGTTCGCAACCAGGACAGCGAGGCCGCTGGCGGCGGCTATGGCGAGCTGCCAGCGCAGCCGCCAGTGCGAGGCGGAACGCCGCACAGCGAGCGCGACCGCGACGCCCGCGATGCCCGTTCCCGCGAGCGTGATGGTGAGGCCCGCGCGGTCGCCGGCCGAGGCGTTGGCGCTGAAGACCATGAGGCCGATGGCCGCCAACGGCGCGGCCGCCAGCAGCGCCCAGCCGGCCAATGCCAACCGATCGCGCGGCCGCGTCACGGTTCCCACCGGTACCCCACTCCCCAGACCGTGCGAATGTGCCGCGGATTGTCCGGTTCCGGCTCCACCTTCATGCGAAGCCGCCGCACATGCACCGTCACCGTGCTGGCGTCGCCAAACCATTCGTAGTCCCACACCCGTTCGAGAAGCTGCTCCCGCGTGAACACCTCGGCCGGGTGCGTTACGAGGAACACGAGGAGGTCGAACTCCCGCGCCGTAAGCTCGACCGGCGCGCCATAGGCTTCGACCGTGCGCGAACGGGGGTCGACCGTCACGTTGCCGCTGACGACGCGGTCGCCCGTGCGGAGGTCGCCGTCGTAGGTGCGGCGGAGCACGGCCTTCACGCGGGCCACAAGTTCCCGCGGGCTGAAGGGCTTGGCGAGGTAGTCGTCCGCACCGATGGCGAAGCCAGCGATACGGTCCATTTCGTCGCCGCGGGCGGTGAGCATAATGACGGGCGTCTTCGAGCCCTCCCGGATGCGGCGACAGACCTCCATGCCCCCGACGTGCGGGAGCATCAGGTCCAGAACCACGAGGTGTGGCCGCGTCTCCGTGTACAGCTCAAGGGCGGCGTGCCCATCCGCCGCCGTGCGCACGGCGTAGCCCTCGCGCTGCAAATAGCGCTCGACTACTTCCGTGACCATCGGTTCGTCATCGACGACGAGGATGCGGGGAGATTCCATCTCTTCCATGCTACCTCCCGGCGCCGTCCCTGGATCTGAACAGAGCGTTACCGCCGAACCTGAGTCTTCTTCGAACAGCAGCTGCCTTCCGAACCGCGCGCGTCCGCAAACAAAGTTATGTCCACCATCCACCGTGGAGAGCGGCCAGGTGTCCGCGGCTGCTGACCATCGGCCACAACCCGTTCCGTGACCGTCGCGGTTCGGACGCGGCCACATAGCCGCAACATCCGCGAGAATGGCCGTCGAGAACGATCCGGAGTGCGCGATGCCAACCTCAACCTTGAACTTGAAGGCGGTGATTTTCGATATCGGCGGCGTGCTCACCAGCTCTCCCGTCGTGGCCATTCGCGACTACGCAACGCGCGAGAACATCGACTACACGGTCCTCGGGCCGATGATCGCGGACCACGATTGCGCCTGGTCCCGCTGGGAACGCAGCGAAATCACCTCGGCCCAGTTCCTCACGCAATTCGAGACCGAAGGCCGTGACCGCGGCATCGCCGTGAGCGCTCAGGACGTGATGGACGCCGCTTTTGGCGGTCAGGCTTCGCGCGAGGAGATGCTCGCGGTCGTCCGCTTCTTGCGTGGCCGCGTGCGGCTTGGCGCCATCACGAACAACGTCCTCCGCGAGGCGCCGGCGCGGGAGACGCGCCCGTTCGTCCTCGAAGAGCTGTTCGAAGTCGTCATCGAGTCGGCGAAAGTCGGTCTCCGGAAGCCGGACCCGCGCATCTACCGCATGGCCTGTGACGCGCTGTCAGTCGAGCCGCCGGAAGCAGCGTTCCTCGACGACATTGGCGCGAACCTGAAGGGCGCGCGCGCCCTCGGCATGACCTCGATCCGTGTCGATCACACCACCAGCGCGATCGACGAACTCGAGGCCGCGCTGGGATTCGCCTTGCCGCGCCCGTAGTGCCGTGCACCCTGCCCGGCCCTGGGCGTCGCGTGTCCGCTCCGTCGTACTCCCCTTCTCCCGCAACGTCGGGAGAAGGGGTTGGGGGATGAGGGCGGACCGCCGGGTGGGCACGGCAATCACCGGAAGTCAAGTTGTATCGGCACTAGCCCACCCAGATGCGGCCCGCAACCTGAGTGCCCATCACGACGCTTCGGTCTGCGAGCCGGACCGTGACCGTGCCGCGGTAGGCAGCCGCTTCTT
>JAYUAG010000430.1:0-3543 GCA_043741475.1 Thermoflexaceae bacterium
ATTGGCGCGAACACCGTGTATGGCCCGATCTACGAGAATACGTGGATCGGCTGGTCAACCTGGAATAGCTGCGGGTTCCAGTCGGATCAGCAAACCCATTTCGTCGACTCAGGCCCCACGTACGACCAGTGGATGTACGTCAACTGGTAGCGTCATTTCACCCCCGTGCAGGGGACCGAGGAGGTACATTATGCACCGCAAAGTCATCGTCCTATCCGCGAGCGGCTGGCTGATCGGCGCCGGCCTGCTGGCCGCAACGGTCGGGGGTTACCCCCCGGACCGCCTGACGGCTGGATTCTTGAACCGCGCGCCCTCCCATTCGGCCGTCGCCCAGGCGCCCAGAGAGGCGCCGACCCAGCCCTTCACCCGGGAGGCGGCGCTCACCGCCGCAACCCGCCTCGCCGACTCAAAGCTCTCTGAGACGTTCGGAAGCGCCCACAACCAGGATGGCGTCACGGTCGCGGCAGTGCTGCTCGAGGGGCGCGCGATTAGCCTCGGCGACCTGCAACTCAAGGAGTTCCGGTTCGCAGCAGGGGTGACGGCCGTTACCACCAGGTACGGGACGTCTTCGGAGTTCCCCTACCGGGTCGACGTCTGGGTCGCCGTCTGGCAGCGTGCCGGCGTCCCGGCGCCGGATTGGGACAACGTCTCATCCACCGTCCAGGTCGTCGTCGAGATGGAAGACCGGACCGGGCGCATCCTCTCAGCGGCTATCTCGAGGTTCCCCACGGAGTAGCCCAGCCGGCGATCCGACCGGGGCCGATCCGTCGTCCAAGCCGTGCTGTCCCGCGACAGCTCGTGGTCGTGGGCCAGCACGGCGTTCTGTTCGCACCTGCGCCTACCGTTCGCTCAGCCGCCTCAACAGCGCCGCGACCGCCCCCGACTCGCCCTCCAGCACCTCATCCGCCACTTCGAGCGCGTAGCTGTCCGAGTGCGCGAGGGCGATCCCCCGGCCCGCCCAGGCGAGCATCGGGGCGTCGTTGACGCTGTCGCCGATCGCCACCACGTCGTGCCGGTCGATGCCCAGGTCGGCGCAAATGAGCGAGAGGGCGTGACCCTTGTTCGCGTCCGGCGCGACCGCGACCGTGACCGTGGGGAAGTCGAGGACGTGCAACAAGTCGCCATAACGCGCGACGAGCTGACGGTGGATCCCGTTCGCCGCAGCTTCGCTGCTGATGATGCCGACCCCCGTCGGAGTGACCCCTGAGCGTTCGGGGTGGGGCCGGTATTCAGGGACGATCCCGGAGACGAGCCCGTAATTCCGCGTCGCCTCCGTCTCCGCTGAGGCGATGTAGCGGAGCGGGTTGAACCACTCGTAAGCCTGCTCGATCTGGCGTGCGTACTCGACGATCTCCACGGCGAGGTGGTGTTTGATCGCGAACTCGTGCCTGATCGAGCCATCCGCGACGTGAACGGAACAGCCTTGCTGGCAGATCACTGGCGTCGTCAGGCCCAGGTGGTCGCGCACCCGCGCCGTCCCCGGATACATGCGCCCTGACGCTAGAATCACGGCGATCCCGGCCTCGCCGAGCGCACGTACGGCGGCGAGGATGCTCGCCGGTGGCAGGTCGGTGCTTTCTCCGCGGCCTGGCACGATTGTGCCGTCGATGTCGAGCGCGACCAGCTTCACACCCATCGGCAGCACACTACGCGCTCGATGCCGGCCAGGTCGCGGTGGACCTCGACGGTTGCGCCTCGTTCCCGGGCCAGGGCCGCGGCCGTCGGGGCCATCGCGAAACCCACTTCGAGTGCGAGAAGCCGCGGCCGCAATCGATGTTGGCACTCATCAAGCAGTCTGCGAATCAGTGCGAAACCGTCCTCGCCGCCATCGAGCGCAACGCGCGGCTCCCAGCGGCTTACCTCGGGTTCGAGCGCGTCGATTTCCTCCGTGGGGATGTAGGGCAGGTTCGCGAGCACGATGTCGGCGCGACGCAGCGGAGACGCAAGGTCGCCGGCGAGGAAGGTAAGGTTCGCCCCGTGAGTAGCGGCGTTGCGCCGCGCGTAGGCGAGGGCCTCGCCACTCACATCGATCGCGATCACGTGCGCCCCGGAGCGCCCCGCCGCCGCGAGTTCTTTGGCGATGGCGACAGCGATCGCGCCCGTTCCCGTGCCGATGTCGGCGATCACCGGGCGGGCGAGTGCTGCCGCGTCCCGTAGGGCGAGTTCGACGAGCAGCTCGGTCTCAGGCCGAGGCACCAACGCGCCCGGGCCCACCTCGAAAGCCATCCCCCAGAATTCGCGGCTCCCCGTGATGTAGGCGGCCGGTTCGCGCTCCGCTCGCCGATCGACGAAGCGCGCCGCGTTCGCGGGAACGTCTGGGCCGACGGGCGCGCCAGCGAAATACGCCGCCCGAGTCAAGCCGGCCGCGCTTCGCACCAGGTACTCCGCCTCGAACCGCGCATCCTCGATGCCCGCGGCCGCCAGCCGCTCCGCCGCCTCGCCCGCGAGTATGCGCGCGTTCAAGCGCCGAGACCCTGGAGCCGTTCGGCCTCGTCCGCGGTGGCGACGGCGTCGATCATGTCGTCCAGGTTGCCATCGAGCCTGTCCGGGATGTTGTGCACGGTCAGGCCCACGCGATGGTCGGTGATGCGGTCCTGGGGGTAGTTGTACGTCCGGATCTTCTCGCTGCGGTCGCCACTGCCCACCTGCGAGCGGCGCGTGTCGCTCGTCTCCGCCGCCTGCTTCGCCGTCTGCATCTCAAACAGCCGCGAACGCAGCACGGTCATCGCCTTGATCCGGTTCTTCAGCTGCGAGCGTTCGTCCTGGCAGACGACGACGAGGCCCGTTGGAATGTGGGTCAATCGCACCGCCGTCGCGACCTTGTTCACGTTCTGGCCGCCCGCGCCCGAGGCGTGAAAGATGTCGACGCGGACCTCGCGCTCTTCGATGTTCACGTCCACTTCATCTGCTTCGGCGAGGACGGCGACGGTCGCGGTGGAGGTGTGGATGCGGCCCTGCGTCTCGGTCTCGGGGACGCGCTGCACGCGGTGGACGCCGCTTTCGTACTTCAGCCGGGAGAAGGCGCCGTTGCCGCGCACCTGGAAGACGATTTCCTTGAAGCCGCCCTTTTCGCTCTCTGCAACGTCGATCACCTCCGTGTGCCAGCGGTGGCGTTCGGCGTAGCGGTTGTACATGCGGTAGAGATCGGCGGCGAAAAGCGCGGCCTCCTCGCCGCCCGTGCCGCCGCGAATCTCGACGATCACGTTACGGCCGTCGCGCGGGTCTTTGGGCAGGAGTTCGCGCATGAGTCGCTGGTCGAGCGTTGCGACCCGTGCCTCGGCTTCGGCGAGTTCGGCCGCGGCCATGGCGCGCATCTCCTCATCTTCTTCAGCGAGGAGCGCGCGTGCGGAGGATGCGGAGGTTTCGGCGGCGGTGAACTGGTCGAATAGCTCGACCACGGTCGTCGTCTCTGCGCGTTCGCGCGCGATCGCGTTGACGCGCTCGAAATCGGCCGAGATTTCGGGTTTCCCCATCTCCGCCGTGAGCTCTTCGTGGCGCCCGCGGATGCGCTCCAACTGCTCGCGGATGGCGTCTTCCATCGTC
>JAYUAG010000431.1:0-8256 GCA_043741475.1 Thermoflexaceae bacterium
CCTCCTCTGGAGCGAGCGAGGGCAAGTCCGACGCAAACTCCTCAGCGATCCCACCCGCCGGATGAACCCACGCCACCGGCCCGTGCTGTCCCCAGATCACGACCGTCTCGCCCAGGCGCACCGAAGCGAGATACTCATGAACGCGATCTTCAAATTCAACCACCGTCGCGCGTTTCATTGACTCATTCTTGCACGCGCCGCTGGCACTCCACAACGGTCATCGGCCCATACCGGGCCGCCACGACCAGGCCCCAATAGCATGTCGAAATCGTCCCCCAAAGGCGGGCGGGCTCATGGCCCGGCGGGAATACACGCCCCTTTACCTGGGGGAGGAAGGCGGGGGCCGAGGTATGACGCCCAACTGATCCGCACCTGCCCGTCTCCACATTTGAGCCGCCGGAGCGCCTCCAGGCCTGTCGGCAGTTCGGAGGGCGCGCGTCCCGCCAGATGAGCCCATTGCACGCGAAGCCTGTAACAATGGATGGATGCTCGATCGCATCGCAATAGAAGTCTCGGGTGGGAGCGGCGGCCACGGCATGGTGAGCTACCACCGGGAGAAGTTCGTCCCCAACGGTGGCCCGGACGGTGGCGACGGCGCTCGTGGTGGCCGGGTGTTTCTTCAGGCCGTGGACGATGTCTATACGCTCGAACAGTACCGCGCGAAACGGCGCTACCGTGCAGGCAACGGCGGCAACGGCGGCCCGAACCTGCGCACCGGGGGCTTCGGGACCGACCTGCACCTTGATGTGCCCGCGGGCACGATCGTCACCGACACGGAGACCGGGGACTTCATTGGTGATCTGGCGGCGCCAGGCGATGAATTGCTGGTCGCTCATGGCGGCCGTGGGGGCTGGGGGAACAAGCGCTTCGCCAGTAGCACCAACCAGACGCCGGGGTATTCGCAGAAGGGCCACGATGGGGAGCGCGTCGAGGTGGGCTTGGAGCTGCGGCTGCTCGCAGATGTGGGGCTCCTTGGCCTGCCAAACGCTGGTAAGTCGACACTGCTGGCGGCCGTTTCGAACGCCAAACCGAAGATCGCGTCCTATCCCTTCACCACCCTCGAACCGATGCTCGGCGTGGTGAACAGCGGCTACACTCGCTTCACGCTGGCGGATCTTCCCGGCCTGGTGGAGGGTGCGAGCGAAGGCTACGGCCTTGGCTTCGAGTTCCTCAAGCACGTCCGCCGCTGCCGCGTCCTCCTCCACGTCGTCGATTGCACCTCGCCCGACCCCGTCACCGACTACGAGCTGATCGAAGGCGAAGTGCATGCCTACGAGGCATCGCTCGATGCGGTGCCTCGGGTGGTCGCGATCACGAAGTCGGACCTTGACGAAAATGCCGCAAAGGCGTCCGCGCGCACGTTGGCGAAACATACGGGCCGGCCCGTCGAGGTTATTTCGGCGCTCGATGGCACGGGCGTGGAAGCCCTGGTCGCCGGCCTCATGGCGCTTGTGCGGACCGAGCGCGAGCGGCCCGTGGAGTCCGCCGGCAACGTACCTGTGTTGCGGCCCGAGTCACGCGAGCGCTTCGCCGCCGCCCGCACGGGGCCACACGCGTTCATGGTCGAAGGCGAACGCGTGGTGACGTTCGTCGAAATGATGGACACCGAGATGGAAGGTTCTGCCGAGGAAGTGATCCGGCGGCTGGAGCGCTGGGGTGTGGGCAAGGGCCTCCGGCGGCTCGGCGTTGTGGCCGGCGATGCGGTGGTCTTCGGCGAGGCGACCATCACCTGGGTGGACTGAGAGAGCGGCGGGTGCGCCGGCCGCCCGCCACCGCCGCCGCTGACTGGCGCTCAGTCTCAGGGTTAAGGCAGCCACCCGTTAGGACTGCTGCCGGGATATAATCTGCCGCGCGCAGGGCCGGCCGCGCCGCCCCACCGGAGTTGCCAATGGCCATCCCCGCCGAACAGGTCGCCGCGATGTTCGCCGCTATCGATGCCGGCGACGCTGAAGCGATCCGCACGCTCATCAGCGCTCGCGCCGATGTCGTCGACGCGCAGCGCCCCGAAGACGGGTTGTCAGCCGTGCTCTACGCGATGTACCAGGCCAAGTGGGAACTCGTGGACCTGATCGCGCCGTTTCACCCGGGCCTCGATGTTTTCGAATCGGCGGCCCTGGGGCGGGCGCCGCGCGTCCGCCACCTCACCACGACGAACCCGCACCTGCTCAGGAACCACTCGGCGGACGGCTGGACCGCGCTCCACCTGGCGGCCTTCTTCGGTCAAATAGAGGCCGTGCGCGTGCTCCTCGAAAAAGGTGCGGACGCGAACGCCCGGAGCGAGAACCACCTGACGAACGGTCCCCTGCACGCCGCCGCGGCGGGTAAGCACTTCCTCGTGTGCGAACTGTTGATCGCCAACGGCGCCGACGTGAACGCGCAGCAACATGGCGGCTTCACGCCCCTGATGGCGGCCGCAGAGCACGCCGACCGCGGCCTGGTCGAGCTTTTTCTGCGGCGCGGCGCCCTGAAAACTATCCGCAACGGCGAGGACAGGACGGCCGCGGACATCGCCGCCAGCGGCGGCCACGGCGAACTCGCGCAGCTCTTGAGGCCCGGCGCCGATACAACTTGACTTCTGGTGATCGTCGCGCCCACCGGCGACCTGCCCTCATCCCCCAACCCCTTCTCCCGACGCTGCGGGAGAAGGGGAGTACTGGTCCGCCTGACCGTTGGCGCTTGCGCGCTTCGTCCTGCCGTCGGCACCCGGAATCCCTACCCGGCGGCTAAAAGGTCTTTCAGGGCCTTATGACCACAGAGTTGGGGGCCTCACGCTTGGCCGTGAAACAGTGCCTGGGCGCGGAGGAACGCATCCTTGCCGATGCGGGAACCCATGACGCGGCCATCGAGGTCGTCGCTCGCGATGTGGATGCCGCCGTAGAGCCGCGAAACGCCGGCCTGGTCGGCGGCGTCGAAATACGTCGCCCACTGCAACTCGACCGTCTCGGAGGGGCCCGATTCGACGCCAAGGAACTCGCGCCGCTTGAAGGTCACACGCTCCAGGCCGCCGGGGAAGAAGGCGGAGCCGGTGAAGGCGGCCATCACCTCGGCCGCCGCCCGGCTGAACGTGCTGTGCCCGGACGTGTAGGCCGCGAAGGCCGGAGTGACGAAGTTGCCCTTCTGGTAGGGGAACCATCGCCGCGCCAGGATCCAGCCCACACCACCGGTCTGCGTTGCGGGGTCGGCCGGCTGGCCGCGCCATGCCCTGATCGCGACCTGTCCTTCGTGACCGGCCAGGCTCACGTGGCGCTCGCCGAGCGCCGACGACTCGGCGGTCACGACTTCGACGAGGCCCGGTACCAGCGGCACACCACTCGATAGGACGGCCCCGCGGGGTCCGACGACTGACCGAAGCCACCCATGTAGCGGATCGCGGAGATCGGGCGGACCGAGTCGTACTTTCCCTTCAGGCCCCAGGCGCCAATCGCGGCATCGTGGACCGCGCCATTGACGGCGAGGTAGAGCTTGATGTCCCACTCCAGGTCGTCGACGACCGGATCGAGGCCACCGACGCGTTTGACGGTCCGGCGGTCGTCCGAAACACGGTTGGCGATCACGTTCCAGTGGCCGGGGGGCGTCTCCGACTGCGGGCCATCGGCCCAGGATTCGGTGAGCACGCGGGCGTAATCGGCGCGCTTGACGACGTTCGGCGCATACGGGGCGTTCGTCACGGGGTTAAGCGCATGGCCCGTACCGTCCGTTGGCGCCGAGCGTGTTGTTGAACGCTGCCCCTGGTGAGATATCGATGACCACGCCGTCGGCCGTGTCGAGTTCCCTGCTGTTGCGGATGACTTCCGTAAACTCGGCCTTGAAGCGCGCATCCGTGGGGGCGCCGAGCCGGGGTGGCGGCCCGCGGTCGAGGTAAGCCTGGGGCGGAGTCGTCCGCTGGATCGCGAAGCTCTTCACGGCCGCCCAGTGCGGGCAGACGAACGTCTGCGGGTTCGAGCCGAGGGGATGCCGTTCTGCTGCACGAACGTTCCGTCGTGTCGGAGGCCGAAGTACGTGCGGCCTTGCGCACCATCGAGGTAGCCGTGGCCCGCCGCGGCCACGGGCGATCGTGCCATCTTAGGCGCGCTGCTTCCTCACCCGCACATCGCCGGGCATTATTCGTCCGCCCGTGGGCACAGCGGCCCACGACTACCAGTTCCGTCGTGTCGGAGACCGAAGTACGTGCGGCCTTGCGCACCATCGAGGTAGCCGTGGCCCGCCGCGGCCACGGGCGATCGTGCCATCTCAGACGTGCCCATGCCTTCACCCCGCTCACGGTCGGGCGTCCAGCGTCCGTCCGTGGGCGCAGTGGCCCACGGCTACCAGGTCCGGCGTGCCGAAGCCCATCGAAGTACGTGCGGCCTTGCGCACCATCGAGGTAGCCGTGGCCCGCCGCGGCCACGGGCGATCGTGCCATCTCAGGCGCGCTGCTTCCTCACCCCGCCCACGGCCGGGCGTCCAGCGTCCGTCCGTGGGCGCAGCGGCCCACGGCTACCAGGTCCGGCGTGCCGCCTCGGGCTGGACCCTGGCGCGCAGGGCAACGAAGTACGTTTCACTCGGTTCGACGAACCGGTCGGCGGAGTCGTCCCCGACTTCAGCAACCTTCTCGATCCCAATCGATCGCGGCGTCGTAGGCAGCGAGCCGCACCGCCTCTGCCACGACCGCCTCACGGAGGAGAACTCGCCCGATTCAACTTTGCCCGCAATCAGGCGCCGGGTCTCGTCGGAGACGCGCACGTCCATACACACATCCTACCACGTTCGACCGTCGGCCCCGCCCTTCGTAGAATCGACCACACCGAACCGACTTCGCCGGAGCAGCCATCGTGCCCACGGTCAAATACCTTCGCGACCAGCGCCAGGCGGCCACCGTCGTCGAGGTCGCCGCGCTCAAGTTTCCCTTCCCCAACGAACAGTTCCCGGACCTCGAAACGCTCGTCAACCTGCCGAAACCAAGAATGACCGTCTCGGACGACGACAAGAACCCGCTCTACCCTCACATCGTCGTCGTCCGCCGCCCGGGCACGTGGCTCCAGATGATGGCCGAGATCGAGACCGCCGACTCAGTCACGGACGAGAGTGCAAAGGACCGCTGGCTGCCCTACTCGAAGTGTGGCGACCTCTACCTCTACGTGCCCTACGGCTTCGCTGGCGAGGCGAAGAAGGTCGCGAAGCGCAACGGCGTGAAGCTCGCGGGCGTGCGTATCTGGCGCTTCCGGCCGGTCTGGGGCCTCGAAGTGGCGGAGGCATGACCGTCGCCGCGCTCAACATCTTCTTCGATGTCGACCAGACCCTCGTCTGCGTCAACCAGCATGTGAACGCGCTCCGGCCCGGCGCTCATGATGTCTTCGAACAGCTCCGGGCCGCCGGGCACGGCGTGTACGTCTGGTCCGCGGGAGGCGAAGAGTACGTGAAGAAGACGGTCACGCTCCACGGCCTCACGCACCTCGTCGATGGCTGCTTCGACAAGGACCCGCGCGTCCAGCCGCGTCCCGACTTCATCATCGACGACGACTGGTACCTGGTAGAGAAGTACGGCGGCCACTGCGTCAGCCAGTACAAGGTGATCGACCCTGCCGACCGCGAACTCCACGAAGCGCTCGAACGCCTCACGGCGCTCGGGCACCTGTAACCACAAAGACCTAACCACAAAGACGCGAAGATCACACGAAGGGCACGAAGGGTTTCCTGATCAGCCCTTCGTGGTCTTTGCGTGACCTTCGTGTCTTTGTGGTTCCCCCTCGGACACCCTTGAACCGTTAAGGCGCAGAGTTCCACAAAGATCCGCAAAGATTTGTCTTGAGGATTCTTCGTGGCCTTTGCGTGATCTTCGTGCCTTCGTGGTTCCCCTTCTGGCACATATGTTCGTTGACCGCGCCGCCGCTCCCGCCTAGCATGGATCAAGCAACCACGGCAGTGAGGGCAATGCCAAAGTTCATCTTCGTCACGGGCGGCGTCGTTTCATCGGTGGGCAAGGGCATCACCACCGCCTCCATCGGCCGCATCCTCAAGTCACGCGGCGTTTCCGTCTCCATCCAGAAGCTTGACCCCTACCTCAACGTCGACCCGGGCACGATGTCGCCCTACCAGCACGGTGAGGTCTTCGTCACCGTCGACGGCGCCGAGACGGACCTTGACCTCGGTCACTACGAACGCTTCATCGACCAGGACCTGACGGCCGCCGCCTCGGTCACGAGCGGCAAGATCTACCAGGCTGTGCTCGACCGCGAGCGCAGGGGCGACTACCTCGGCGGCACGATTCAGGCGGTCCCGCATCTGACGAACGAGATCAAGGGCCGCATCTACGGCGTCGCGAAGGCATCCGGCTGCGACGTCCTCATCTGCGAGGTGGGCGGCACCGTTGGCGACATCGAAGGCGAGACCTTCATCGAAGCGATCCGCCAGATCCGTCACGAACAGCCGCGCAACGGCACGCTCAACGTCCACGTCTGCTTCCTCCCGTACGTCGGCGCGACGGGCGAGCTAAAGACGAAGCCCACCCAGCACTCCGTCCGCGAACTGCGCGGCAAGGGCATCCAGCCGGACGTGATCGTCCTTCGCAGCGACCACCCCGTGCCGCGCGAGATCGCGGACAAGGTCGCGCTCTTCTGCGACGTCGAGCCCCGCGCCGTCATCCCGATGGAGACGCTCTCCTCAATCTACGAAGTGCCGCTCGTGCTGGAAGAGCACAGCCTCGGCGATTTCGTGCTCGACCGCCTCGGCCTCGAAGGCGAACGTGACCTCGACGACTGGCGCAAGATGGTGGCGCGGGCGAAGCACCCCACGGGCGTCGTCGAAGTCGCGATCGTGGGCAAGTACGTGAAGCTCCAGGACGCCTACCTCTCCGTGAAGGAAGCGCTCACCCACGCCGGTATCGCCAACGGCGTAGAGGTCGACCTCCGCTGGGTGGCGGCAGAGACGCTGGAGTCGCGCAGCGCCGAAGAGGTGCTGAGCGGCGTCCACGGCATCGTCGTGCCCGGCGGCTTCGGTGAACGCGGCTGGGAGGGCAAGGTCAACGCCGCCACCTACGCGCGCACTACCGATGTCCCCTACTTCGGCCTCTGCCTGGGCATGCAGGTGATGGTGACGGAGTTCGCGCGCAACGTCTGCGGGCTCGAAGGTGCGAACTCGACCGAGATGGACCCGGAATCGCCCTACCCCGTGATCAGCCTGCTCGAGGAGCAGCAGGGTGTGACCAATAAGGGTGGCACGATGCGGCTCGGCGCCTACCCCTGCCGCCTGGCGGAAGACAGCCTCGCGGCGAAGAGCTATGGCACGGCCGAGGTCTCCGAGCGTCACCGTCACCGCCTGGAATTCAACAACCGCTACCGCGGCCTGCTCGAAGCCCAGGGCCTCTGCGTAAGCGGCGCTTCGCCCGATGGCACGCTCGTCGAAATCTCGGAGATCTCCGGCCACCCGTTCATGCTGGGCACCCAGTTCCATCCGGAGTTGCAGAGCCGCCCGAACCGCCCTCATCCGCTCTTCACGGAGTTCATCGCCAACGCCGTGCGTCGCGCCGCGAGCGAGCGCGGGAAGACTTCGGAGTTGGCGACATCCGCTTAGCCGCTGGCAGGCCCGCGACGGAACGCGCCTGAAATAGTCTCCGCCCGCGGTCACAGCGGGTCGTGGTACTCAATCCGCCAGGCAGCCGGGCGAATTTCCTTACTCGACCACGACCAGCGTGTCGCCTTCGGATACACGCGCGCCCTCGGCGACGGTGAACTCTTTCACCGTCCCGGCGGCGGGCGCCTTGATCTCGTTCTCCATCTTCATCGCTTCGAGGACGAGCAAGACATCTCCCTGGTTCACCACATCGCCGGCTTTGGCGATGAGCCGGAGCACCTTGCCCGCGATCGGTGCGGTCACGCCGCCCTTCACGCCTGCGCGGGGCGCGGCGGCGGGGCCGGAAGACCTGGTTTCGCGCGGGGCGGGGCCGCCACCGAGCCGTCCTTCGTATTCGAGCGTGAAGTCGCGATAGTCGACCTTCACCGCCATTCCGCTCTGACGCTCGTCCGCGGGCGGGAGCTGTACGCGATAGAGGACGCCGCCCGCGTTCACGGTCTGGTGGGCGCCGTCATCCTTCACGGTCACGGGGTATTCGTGGCCGTCGACGACCACGCGGTCGCCCTTCACGTCGACTTCGTAGCTGCGGCCACCCATGGATACTGTCGCCATCTGTCTGGTCTCCTGCGTGGGCCCTCCCTCGCGGTCGGGCTAAGGATGCTGTCGAGTGACTGACCTCAGCGCATCTGGCGCATGCGGCCGAAGTTC
>JAYUAG010000432.1:0-3541 GCA_043741475.1 Thermoflexaceae bacterium
GGGGAACCGCGACCGCAGGGAGCGGCAGCCTCAGACGGCGAACTGCGCCGAGCGCGCTCAATGACCCGCACAAGAACCACTGCCGCTCCCTGTGGTTGCGGTTCCAACGGCATCGCTTTCAGATACCCTGTTCTGCGGGACGGTACTAAGGACGCACGAGACGTACGCAGCGTGGTACGTGAGGCCGTGCCGGCTCGATTGGGTGAAGGGTCGCTCGGCAGCGAAGCCGCCACGAAGGCATGACCTGCGAATCCTGACGTCGCCCTCATGCTTCCACGCAAACGGCGCCTCTGGTCGGAGGCGCCGTATTACGTTCACGCAGCCGACTGCCGGCCGGCGACCGTGCTGGCGCTGGCGGCAAGTTCGCCCCGCTTTCGGCGTGCCCTGCTCGCAACGAGGTTTTCGAAGTCAGCGAGGGGCAGGGGCTTGGAAAAGAGGAACCCTTGCGCGCGGTGGCAACGGACGGTGCGGAAGAACTCGAGCTGTGCACGCGTTTCAATGCCTTCGGCGACGACCTCCATGCCAAGGGCCGCCGCCACATCGACGATGGCGCGCGCGACGGCGGCATTGGACTCGCCGCGCGCGATCTCTTTGACGAAGGAACGGTCAATCTTGAGCGTTGTCAATGGCATGCGGTGCAGATAGCTCAGCGACGAGTAGCCGGTACCGAAGTCATCGATCGCAAGGCTGACGCCGAGCGCGCGGAGCCGGTTGAGGGTGTTCACGGCGGCGTCGAGGTTGTCGATCACCGCGCTCTCCGTGATTTCGAGTTCGAGGCACTCTGGTGGCAGGCCCGTGCTGCGCAGCACGTCGGCCACGTTCTGGACGATGTCCGTGAGCCGGAACTCCTTGGCCGAGACATTGACGCCTACCTGCAGCGGCACCTCGGGGTAGGCGCGATGGAGAGCGACGGTCGTCCGGCAGGCTTCTTCCAGCACCCAGCGGCCGATACGGATGATCTCACCCGTCTCTTCGGCGAGGGGGATGAAAGCGGCGGGCGAAACCAGGCCGCGCACCGGGTGTTCCCAACGGACCAGCGCCTCCATCCCGATCAGCTCGCCGCGGACGAGGTCGATCTCAGGCTGGTAGAAGACACGGAGCTGCCCCCGTTCGATCGCGTGGATCAGCCCTGCTTCGAGTTGCAACACATCGGGCGAGTGCCCGTCGAGGGATGGCTGGAAGACGACGTAGCGGCCGGCGCCATCCTTCTTTGCCGAATAGAGGGCGATGTCCGCCTGGCGGAGAAGGTCGGGCGCGCTGCTGCCCGGCCGCCGCGGCGTAAGGGCAACGCCCACGCTCGCCGTCACATAGAGTTCGTGCCCGGCCACATGGAATGAACGTCGAAGCGCTTCGACGATGCGTTCCGCCATCTGGATGGTCTGGGCGTCACCAGCGTCTTCGAGCAACACCGTGAACTCGTCGCCGCCCAGCCGAGCGACCATGTGCTGGCCGCCAACGGTCGCTTTCAATCGCACCGCGGCCACCGAGAGCAGTTCATCGCCGACGCCGTGGCCGAGGGTATCGTTGATCACTTTGAAGCGGTCAAGGTCCAGGCAGAGGACGGCCACGCGACCGCCCCGTCCCGCGGCGTCTTCGATCGCGCTGTGGAAGCGAGACATGAAGTAGGTGCGGTTGGGCAGGCCGGTCAGAGGATCGTGGAAGGCCTCATGTGCCAGGCGCCGCGTGGCCTGAGCGACCCGCTCGGCCATGTCGTTGAAGGCGTCCGTCAGGTCTGCCACATCACCGAGGTTGGCCCTCGGCGCGCGGGCGTTCATGTCACCGCGGGAGAAGAGCGTGATCGCCGATGCGAGACCCTGCGTCTGGCTGAGGACCGCCGTGCTGAGCACTCGCGAAGCGACGAAGCCCGCCCCCACAGCGCCGACCGCGGCGAAGGAAAGGGCCATCGCCGGCGCCGTGCCTACGACGATGAAGCCGGCCGCGAGCACGAAGGAAGCGATGACGGTGGACGCCACGATGCCTGCCAGGGCCTGGCCGACGCGAAGACTCGGGAGAAAGGGAGGCCGATTCATCCGCCAAGTAGCTCCAGGCCCGTTGTCTAGGGATAACATCGGCTGCGGCGCGGTCTGCTACAGGCGTCGCTGGCCGGTAGGCACTGGTTTGGCGAAGGCCGGCGGCCGATAGTCAACCTGATATGGGAGTGCGCATCGTCATTCGGGACGCGGCGGTCCACCTCCTCGCGCCCGCTATCGCAGGCGGCGCCGGGTGCGTCGCGCTCGTGCAGGAGGGCCACGAGGCGGCCGGTCTCGTGTTAGCCCTCGGTGGCACACTCTGCTCGCTCGGGTTGACCTGGGGAGACCGCCTGCGAGGACGCGAAGCGATCCGAGACCGCGATGCCCAGCTCCAGGCGGCGCTCACGGGCGGCGGCTTCCAGGACGCGGAGAGCGGCCTCGGCACGCTCGCACGCCTCGAAGTGGAATGGATGCGGCAACTGGCGCGTTTCCAGCGTCGCGGTGAACGATTCTCGCTCGTCGTCCTGGATTTCAAGACGGACCGGCCGGAGGTCGCGCCTGCGGAGTTCCTCCGTGCGGCCGGGTCCAAAGTCGAACTGGTGGCGCGCTCCGAAGACACGTTCTACCGGCTGGCGGACCGGCGCATAGGCGTACTCCTTTCGGGCTCTGACTACACGGGAGCGGTGGCCTTCGTACTGCGCGCCCGGCACGACATCGTGTCGGTGACGCTCCCAAGCGGCGAGGTGCTGCCCGTCCGTTTCGAGGCCGACATCGTGGACTGGCGAGAAGGGCTGGAGCACTTCCCGGCCGAACGGGTCACCGCCGAAGACCTGCTCCACTTCACGCCGCGCATGTTCACGCGCTGGGCCAGCCAACGAGCGAGCGCGGACGAGACGCGGGCAGCGTAGGTGTAGTTCCAAGTTAGGGCGACCGATTCCGGTGTCGCGTACCGATCCCGCCCTCACCCCCAGCTCCTCTCCCGCTGGCGCAGGAGAGGGGCGTCCATGTTCTTGGCCGGGTACCCGAAGTTGAGTTGGAGTGGCACTGAGTGCCGGGGTCCGCGAAGCGGCGGGCTCATGAGCTTCAGGAGAACGGGGTCGCCTGATTGACGGGGGGAGATTCGCTCCTGCCGCGTCCTGGAATCGCGCCGTCACACCGGCGCCGTTCGGCCTCTTGCGGGCGATGGCGGGGAACCGCGACGCCAGCGCCTCCAGCCCCGTTGCATGCCCAATCGCCGGGACAGCCGTTCAGGCGGCGATGGGGCCGGCGACCGAAAGGCCGGAGTGGCTCTCCTTGGCGTGGTACATAGCGGCATCGGCGCGCGCCATAACTTCGCGGGGCGTGGCCCCGTGCTGGGGGAAGAGGGCGATGCCCACGCTCGCGCCGACGCCCGCCTCCTGGCCGTTCACCGCCAGCCGGTGGCCGGAAACCACATCGATCAGCCTCCGGGCGACCGTCTCGGCCGAGTCGCGGGAAGCCCAGGGGAGGATGACAGCGAATTCGTCGCCGCCAAGGCGGGCGAGGATGTCGCCGCGGCGGATGACGTGACTCGTAATCTCGGCCGCGAGTTC
>JAYUAG010000433.1:0-3525 GCA_043741475.1 Thermoflexaceae bacterium
TGGGCGGAGCACGAGGACGTGCCCTTCACCGCGCCAAAGAAGCCGCTCCGCGAAAGCCGCGTCGCGATCGTGACGACGGCGGCGCCCTTCCGGCCGGAGTTCGGCGACCAGGGGCCGTGGGCGGCCTACAACGCGGAGGCGAAGTTCCGCCACACCTACTCCATGCCCTCCGCTGTGCTGCCGGACCTTCGCATCTCCCATATTGGCTACGACCGCAAGCACACCTCCGCTGAAGACCAGGACAGCTACTTCCCCCTCAAGCGCCTGCGCGAGCTGGAGAAGGCCGGCCGCATCGGCTCGATCAGCCCGCGCTTCTACGGCATCGAGACAACGCGCAGCCAGCGCCAAACCTCGGAGCGGGACGCGCCGGACGTGGTCGCCATGCTGCGCGAGGACCGTGTCGACGTGGCCGTACTCGTTGCCACCTGACCAGTCTGCCATCAGACCGTGAGTCTGACGGCGCGCCACCTCGAAGAGCAGGGTATCCCCACCGTCGTCATGGGCTGCGCCCGCGACCTCGTCGAGACCTGCGGTGTGCCGCGCTTTGTGTGGAGCGACTTCCCCCTTGGCAACTCCTGCGGCCGGCCGAACGACCCTGAATCGCAGCGCACGATTCTCGGCATCGCCCTCGACATGCTTGAGCACGCGACGGCGCCACGGACGACCGTGACGACGCCCTTTCGCTGGAGCGACGACGACTCCTGGAAGGCCGACTTCTGGCGTGTCGACGACGACGCGGGGAAGCTTGCGGCGACGAAGGCAGCGTTCGAGCAGCAGAAAGCGACACACAAGTCGAGGGAAGCGGTAGCAGGCGTCAGGGAGTAGGTCCAAGGGCCCGGTGACTTGACGGCGGAAGCTATCTTCCTAATGATCACGGCATGAGACGAAAACCGGGGACGATCCTGCCGCTGGAGATCGCGATCCTGGAGGCCGGTGTCGCGCTCAAGGTGCGGGGCTCACAGGAATTCCATGGTTACCTCATCGCGAGCGCGGTGAAGGATCGCGCTGACAGCCGCACGCTGACCGCGCACGGCACGCTCTACAAGGCGCTCGACCGCATGCAGAAGGCGGGACTGCTCGCCAGCCGCTGGGAGGATCCGGCGGTGGCGGCCGCGGCGGAACGACCGCGGCGGCGGCTCTATGAGGTCACGATCGCGGGAGAGGCGGCGCTCGCCGATGCCGCCGCCGGCGAACGCACGGCGGTACGAGTGGCGGCCCTCGCGCCGGGGGTGAACGCTTGAGCGCGCGCACGGTGGCGACGGGCCAACCGCGAAGCGTGCTCAACGTCATGGCTGCGGCACGCGCCTGGGTTCGCCTTTACACGCTCGGCTTGCCTGCCACGGCCAAGTCCGAGCGGCGCGAGGAAATCGACTCTGACATCTTCGAACACCGCCGGGAGGCAGACCGGACGGGCGCCCGCTTCCCGCTCGAGCTGCTCCTGCGCGTGGTCCTCGGCGTGCCCGCGGACCTCAGCTGGAGGTCCGAACGCGCCCGCCCCGGCACCTGGTTCGCGCCGCTCTGGCGGCGCGCAGGATTGGCCGGGTCGTGGACCGTGCGACGCGGCTTACCCGGCGTGAGCTGGCTATTGGCCGGCTCCTACCTGCTGATCGGCGGGGGCATGCTGGTGACGCTGGCGTTCCCCCACGCGAAGCCCGCCAGCGAATTGGTCGGCGGGGCCGTGCTCCTGGTGGTAGAGGGCACGCTCATATTCGCGGCGCTGCGGCTGGTGGGGAGCCGCCGCTGGCTCGGGCTAGCACTGCTGGCAGGCGGCCTCCTTCCCCTCGCGCTGGTTTTCCTGGCGACGGTGATCGTGCCGTTGGCGAGCGTCGTCGTACTCGCCTACGGCGCAGTGAAGTCGCGGTCAAGGCCCGCTCTGGCTCCTTCTTGACTAATAGGAAGATATATTCCTATAGTCTCCCTTGACGACCGATACGGCGTCAGGGAGACCGATATGGAGATCACACAACGTCTGTGGCTGGCGGGAAGCGCCATCGACCGGCCGCCGCCGACGGGCTGGGACGCCACCAGCTACCGCCGCCGCCTCATGTTGCGGGGGGCGCTCCTGGGGTTGATGACAGGGTCGGTGGCGCGCGTCTGGATGCGCACAATTTCCGACGACCATCAATTCAGCGTACCGGGGACACTATTCATCCTGATCGTGTTCTCCGGCCTGGGAGCGGCGGCAGGCCTTGCGCTCGCGTGGCGGCGGGTGCGTTCGCCGCGGCGAATGCTTGTCCAGCGTGGCGTCGGCCTGGCGCCGCTGCTACTGATGGGGCCATTCATCCCGCTCTTCGCCCCCTCCGTGATAGTGGCGACGCTCATCGGCCATCGCCACTGGCGGCGAATCCTGCGTGCCTCGCTGTGGGCCGTCGCGGGCCTGGTAACCGCCTTCTTCTTCCTGGCGACGGTGACCCAGGGGCCGGTTGGGCTGGCGGCCTTCGTGCTCTACCTGCCGCTGTCGTACGTGATGTTCATCACGAACCGGATCGCGCTCCAGCCGCGGACGCCGCCGCCGCCGCCCAGTGCCCGTGCCGCGGAGCCGTTTGAGCCCTGGTTGGGGTAGGCGCCGCTACCGGTCTTCGTTCAGCATCCAATACGAGACGCCGGGCTGGAGGCGGACGATCGTATTGACGAACGTTGAACCGTCGTACCAGCGCGTCCAGACCTCGTTATCGCTGCGGACGATGGCCGTGCAGGCGCAGTTTGCGGGGTCGCTTTCTGGGCCGGACCAGACGACGTAGGTCCAGCCGATGGGCAGGTCGCCGGCGAACGGGCGTGGTGCAAGCACGGGCTCGGCGCCAGCCGGGTGCTCCGCGCCTGAGGCCGCGAGTACGCCGCCCTGCTGGCGCGGCGGCGATGCCGCACCGCCGCCGCTGACGGCGTTCGCGGCGCGGCTCTGGCCCGCCTTCGCGGGCGCTGGCGTTGGTTCAGCGGGCGCCGCGGCGGCAGCCGGCGCTGCCTGGAGGCGCGGATAGAGCGCGGCGATCCCCGCCGCGTCGTCGTTCGAGAAGCTATACAGCAAGGGGTCGAGCATGATGCCCGGGCTGTAGGAATGGTCGAGGCCGAGGCAGTGTCCGATTTCGTGCGTGATCACGTTCTGGCGGCCGAGGAGCGAAAGCGCGTTGAAGTTGTCCAGGTCGACACGCACCTCACAGGCGCTGATGTGCGTCCCGTAGAACGTGAGGTTGGCCTGAGCAGCCTGGTGGGCGTGGGTGACCGGTGGCCTGAGCGGCCCGGAGACGACCTGAATGTCGCCAGCACCGGGGTAGATGTTGAGCCGGCTCGATCCAGCCCAAAGCGCGGCCGCATGGGCGGTGTAGCGAGCGAGGCTGGCATCACCGTTGTAGGAGATGGAGTCGCTCGCCCAGGTTGGGCCGAGCGACTTATGGGCCGCGCCCGTCGCGATCGTAAGAAAGAAGGTGAGCGCCCCCATGAGCATCATCCCGAGGGCGAAGCCACGAATGAAGCGCGAAGGGAGACGACGAGTCGAACGGGCTGCGAAGGCGGACGCGGGCATTGCGGCAG
>JAYUAG010000434.1:0-8185 GCA_043741475.1 Thermoflexaceae bacterium
GTGAGGTCGAAATAGTCGAGCAGTTCGTCCCACTTGCCGCTCGTCCCATAGCGGTCGACGCCGACAAACGAAACTGGCACGGGCACGGTCTCGGCGAGCACCCGCGCAACGGCGCTCCCCAGCCCGCCAGTCGTCTGGTGCTCCTCCGCCGTGACGATCGCGCCCGTCTCGCGGGCAGCGGCAATCACCGCCTCGCGGTCGACCGGCTTGATCGTGGCCATATTGAGGACGCGAGCGGAGACACCTTCCGCGGCCAGCAGGTCCGCCGCCTTGAGGGCGATGCCGACGAGGATGCCGCAGGCGATGAGGGTCACGTCCGTGCCCGGCTTCAAGACGCTCGCACGGCCGATCGCGAACCGGTAGGAGCCATCGTAGAGCGCGGGCACCTTTGGCCGTCCCGTACGGATGTAGGCCGGACGAGGCGTGTGACCGGCCGCGACGATCGCCTGCAACGCCTCCTCGTAGTCGGCGGGGACGATCACGTCGAAGGGGATGAGCGACGTCGCGAGGCTGAGGTCCTCGATCGCCTGGGCGCTCATGCCGTCTTCGCCGACCGTGACGCCGCCGTGGCTGGCGACACACTTCACGTTCAGGCCGCCCTTCGGCTGCGCGACCGACGTGCGCAGCTGGTCGAAGCAGCGGCCGGGGAGGAAGGCGGCGAAGCTCGCGATGAACGCGGTCTTGCCACTGGCCGCGAGCCCTGCGGCGATGCCCACCATGTTCTGTTCGGCCACGCCGACCGTTAGCCAGCGACCCGGGTGTTTCTGGCCGAATGCCTGCCCGCCGGTCGACGAGGCGAGGTCCGCGTCGAGTGCGACCAGGTCGACGCCCTCTTCGACGAGACGCGCGAGGGCGACGGGGTAGGCTTCGCGCGTGGCGGCTGCGGTCACAGGCCGGCCTCAATCTCCGCGAGGGCTTGGACGAGTTGCTCGGGCGTCGGCGCTTTGCCGTGGAAGCTCGGGTTGTTCTCCATGAAGCTTACGCCCCGTCCCTTGATCGTGTGGGCGACCACGACCCGCGGGCGGTCGCACGGGCGTTCGACTTCGGTCAACGCCTGGTCGACCGCGGCCATGTCGTGGCCATCACATTCGATCACCTGCCAGCCGAAGCCCCGAAACATCGCCGCCGGGTCGATCTTCATGATCTCCGCGCCGAAGCCGTCGTTCTGGATGTTGTTGCGGTCGACCATGGCGATGATCCGGTCGCCAAGGTCGAAGTGGGGGATGGCCATGGCGGACTCCCAGACCTCGCCTTCGTCCAGTTCACCATCGCCGAGGAGCACCCAGCAGCGGAAGTCCCGGCGGTCCAGCCGCGCCGCCACGGACTGGCCGATGGCGAAGGCGAGCCCCTGGCCGAGCGACCCGCCGGACATCTCGATGCCTGGCATGGCGTGCATTGAGGCGTGGCCCTGCAACGGGCTGCCAAGACTCCGGAACGACGGGAGCAGCTCAGTGCTGAAGTAGCCACGCTCGGCGAGAAGCGCGTAGTAGAACGGCGTCGCGTGGCCCTTGGAGAGGATGAAGCGGTCGCGGTCGGGCCAATCGGGGCGCGCAGGGTCGCAGCGGAGGTGGTTCCAAAAGAGCGCCACGCCGAGTTCGACCGAGGAAAGCGAGCCGCCGGGGTGCCCGCTCTGGGCGGCCGCGACCATCTTCACGATGTTCGCGCGCACCCGTTGTGCGGTCGCTTTGAGTTCCTGGATCGAGGCCAACTGTGAGGCTGGCGCGAGCGCTGTGGTCATGGCCGGAGAAGGATAGGGGACGATCCAGCTAGGCTCACCTCACTATGCCCTGGAGTCGAGAGTCACGCTGTGCGCCTTGCGCGCCAGGCCGCTTCTCTCTTTTCGCTGCTCCCTCCTACACTGGGAAAACCTTCTTCTCTTGAGGCCCACATGACGACCGACGCACCGGCGCGCAAGGAACTCTCCCCTGCCTACGAACCTGGCGTCGTCGAGTCGCGGATTTACGACCTCTGGATGGCCGGCGGCTACTTCGCCGCGAAGGTCGACCCGGGCCGCGAGCCCTATTGCCTCGTCATGCCGCCCCCGAATGTGACCGGCGAACTCCACCTCGGCCATGGGTTGGAAGACACGATCAGCGACGCCCTCGTGCGCTGGCACCGCATGCAGGGCGACGCAACGCTCTGGCTGCCTGGCGAAGACCACGCCGGCATCGCCACGCAGAACGTGATCGAGCGCGAATTGGCCAAGGAAGGGCTCACTCGCCACGACCTCGGCCGCGAAAAGTTTGTCGAACGCACGTGGATGTGGGTGCGAAAGTACCGCGGCCGCATCGCCGAACAGCATGCAAAACTCGGCGCCAGCGCCGACTGGTCGCGCAACCGCTTCACGCTCGACCCCACGATCGTAAAGGCCGTCCGCACGACGTTCGTGAACCTCTACAACGACGGGCTCATCTACAAGGGTCTGCGCGTGATCAGCTGGTGCCCGCGCTGTGAGACGGCCCTGAGCGACCTCGAAGTGGACTACGTGGACGAGGCGGCGAAGCTCTACTACGTCCGTTACCCCGTCGTGGGCGAGGGCGGGATGCCGTTGCCCGACGCTGTTGTGGTCGCGACTACCCGCCCCGAAACAATGGTCGCGGACACTGGTGTAGCCGTGAACCCGGCGGACGATCGGTACGAAGAGCGCATCGGGCGGACGCTCCTGCTCCCGATCATCGGCCGCGAAATCCCTGTGGTCGGCGACGACGCCGTCAAGCCGGAATTCGGTACGGGCGCGGTGAAAGTCACCCCCGGCCACGACCCCAACGACTGGGAGATCGGCCAGCGCCACGACCTGCCCGTGATCGTCGCTATCGACCGGCAAGGGGTGATGAATGAGGAGGCAGGGCCTTACGCGGGCAAGACGGTGGAAGACGCGCGCGAGGCGATCCTCAAGGATTTGGAGGACGAGGGCTTCCTCGAGAAGGTGGAGGACTACAACCACAGCGTCGGCCACTGCAGCCGCTGCAAGACGACCATCCAACCGATCCCCAGCGAACAGTGGTGGGTGGATGTCCACAAGGAGTATGAGCCCGGGCGCTCGCTGGCGAGCGAATCCGCGGCCGTCGTGCGCGACGGACGTATCCGCATCGTGCCCGACCGCTTCGGGCGTGACTACCTGCGCTGGCTCGACAACATCCGCGACTGGTGTATCAGCCGCCAGCTCTGGTGGGGCCACCAGATACCGGTCTGGTACTGCGGCGACTGCAAGGAGATGACGGTCGCTGTGAAGGACCCTGAGCGCTGCGCCGGCTGCGGGAGCGGCGCTATCCGGCAGGACGAGGACGTGCTCGACACCTGGTTCTCGTCGGGTCTCGCGCCCCACGCCGACCTTGGCTGGCCGGACGAAACCGAGGACCTCCAGTACTTCTACCCCACGAGCGACATGCAGATGGGGTACGACATCATGTTCTTCTGGTGCGCGCGGATGATCCTTTTCGCCACCTATAACATGCGCCACCTTGGCCCGGAAAAGCAGGCGCCGTTCCGCACGGTGCTCTTCCACGGCCTCATCCGCGACGCCGACGGCAACAAGATGACAAAGTCGCGCGAGAACGTCGTCGACCCGCTGATCCTCGTGAAACAGTACGGCGCCGACGCGTTCCGCTTCGCCGTGCTCACCGGTGCGGCCATGGGCTCGGACCAGAAGTACAGCGACGAACGGCTGGTCGCGGCGCGTAACTTCGCTAACAAACTCTGGAACACGGCGCGCTTCGTCCTGAGGCGCATCGGCGAACGGGAGGTCAGGCGGCCGCATCCCGCCGACCGGGGGAGCTTCCCGCTCGAGGACCGCTGGATCCTGTCGCGCCTGGAGCAGCTCGAACTCGATGTCGAGGCGATGATGCGCGGCTACCAGCTGGGGGAATGCGCCCGCACCATCGAAGAGTTCCTGCGCAACGACTTCTGCGACTGGTACATCGAGTTCGCCAAGGTGCGCCTGAACGACGGCGACGATCGCCCGCTCTCGGTGCTGGCACACGTGCTCGACCACGGGCTGCGGATGCTTCACCCCTTCATGCCCTTCGTCACGGAGGAGCTGTGGCAGACGCTGCGAGAACACATCGACGGTGATTTCCCGGAGGCGTTGATCGTCGCCTGGTTTCCGAAGAGCAGCGCGAACTGGAAGGATGGCGCCGCCGAGTCGGCGATGGAGCATGTCGTGGAGGTGAACCGTGCCATCCGCAACATCCGCGCGGAAAAGCGCCTGGAGTTGAGCTTCAGGCCCGATGTCTATCTGCGTGCGGGCGCCTTCGCTTCTGCGTTGCAGGAGGCCGCCGCGGGGACGGCCTTCACCTCTCGCGTCACGCCCCACGTCCTCGGCGCGGACGTTTTGTTACCCGGAGGGCAGTTCGCCTTCGCCCGCATCGCCGACACGGAGGTCGCGGTCGCGCTGCCGCAGGTGGACGCCGGCGCGGAACGTGCGCGGCTCCAGAAAGAGCTGACCGAAGCGCTTGCACATGCGGCGCGGTTGGAAGCACAGCTCGCGAACGAGACGTTCCGTGCGAAGGCGCCCGCGAAAGTGATCGACGGCATGCAGGCGACGCTGGAAGAGACTCGTCTCCGGGCGGCCGGCCTCCACGACCGCATCACGAGTATGTAGCCCGCACGGCGCGGTCTTCTTGAGCCTCTTAACCGCGGGCGAGAATCGGCATGAGCCAGCCAAAGAGACCGAGGAATGCGCCCGACATGGCGCAGTAGAGCCACCAGCGTTTCCGCGAGACCAGCATCAGAAACGGAAGCGGCATCACCGCCAGCGCAGCCACGCCGATGAGGAACGGCGCGCTCGGGCTGCCCAGCACGTCCGGCTGCGATTCGAGGTCGAGCACCTGGTAGAGCGACGCGAGGGCGAGTCCGGCCATCGTCCAGAGAAGCGTGGTGCCGACGGAGAACGGGACCACGCTGAGGCCGCGGCTCCCCGAAAACCAGTCGTTCAGGCGCCCGAGGTCGGGCGTCGTCACCACGAGATAGGTAAGCGCGGCCGTGGAGAGCATCGCCATCACGTACCCGGCGATCCAGCCGGCGAGTACTACGGCCACGATGGCCCCACGGTATGCGTCGCAATCGTCGTGCAGGCCGCGTCAGCGGCTGCGGCCGCGACGCCAGCAGCACGGTCACTGGGCCCGATCCAGAACATCGTAGGCCCGGCGCCACAGAGGTGAACCGGCTCGCCCACGCGCGACTCCAGCGACTCCCACAACGTGCTCAGCCACGGAAAGACGTCGAATGCGACGCGTTCGAAGGCGTTGAACACGTCTATCGACGCAACGGACGCAACGGGCCGTTGACCCCGGCCTTCGAACGCGTGCGCAATCCCGCCGCGGTCGAAGGGCAGCGCGTCAATAGCGCTAAACAGACGGGCGGTCTTCCGCTCGATCGTCGCGGGCGGGATGAAGAGCACGACACCATGCCCGGCGAGCGGCGGGAGCGGTGTCACGAACTCGCCTCGGCCGCGCGCCCGCGCCGTCCCTCCATAGAGGAAGAACGCCTCGTCGCTTCCGACGCTCGCCGCCGCTGCGAGCAGCCGCGCATCGTCCGCCCGCCACGGTTGTTGCAGCAGGCGCAGCGTGGTGGCCGCGTCCGAACTCCCTCCACCAAGGCCCCCGGCCGCCGGCACCTGCTTGTCGATTGTTATGTGCAAACGGTCAATCGATCGACCCGTCGAGATGGCGAGGGCGGATGCGGCTCGCCAGGCGAGGTTCGTAGCATCTCCGGGGGCTCCGGCGGCGAATGGTCCAACGACCGTGACACCCGGCTCGGTGTCAAGGTCGACCGTCACGGTGTCCGACAACGCGACGGTTTGGAGGATCGTGTCGATCTCGTGGTAGCCGTCCGCACGCTTCGCCAGTACCTCGAGCACGAGGTTGATCTTGGCCGGCGCCATGGCGGAGGAGCGTTCAGCTTTCATCGACACGCGCCTCCGCGACGGAATCGAGCAGGTGGAGCCACTCCGCGATGCTGAGGGTTTCGGGCCGGCGCATGCCGTCGATTCCCGCCGCCTGGAGCGCCTCGATCGCGCCCCCCTTCGGCAGCCAGACGCCGCGGGCGAGGGCGTTGTGGAGGTGCTTTCGGGGGTTGCGGAAGGTCTTCACCACGAGGTCGAAGAAGCTCTCGATGCGTTCGCGCGGCACCAGCGGCTGCGGCCGCGGTGTCAGCCGGATGACGGACGACCAGACCTTCGGCGGCGGGTCGAACGCTTCCGGCGGGACATCGAACAACATCTGCGCCCCGGCGTACACCTGGACGGAGACAGCGAGCAGCGACAGCTTTCCATCCGTGGCGGCGATGCGGCGGGCAACCTCGCGCTGGAGCATGAAGACGATGTCCGATGGCGCCCGTGGTGATTCGAGAATTCGCCGGATGATCGGGTTGGCGGCGAAATAGGGCAGGTTGCCGGCGACAGCGAAAGGCCGTCCCGCCGGGACGAGTTCCGTGAGGTCGAGGTCGCGCGCGTCGCCCTGCACCAGCGTGAGATTCGCGTTCGCCGAGAACTGCTTCTTGAGGAAGGCGAGCAGCCGCTCCTCGATCTCGACGGCGATCACCTCGTGGCCGGCGGCGAGAAGCGCGCGCGTCAGCTCGCCCGTGCCCGCGCCGATCTCCACCACGAGGCCGCCTTCAGGGACTTGGACCGCCTCAACGATGTCGCGCAGGACGCCGGTATCGCGGAGGAAGTGCTGGCCGAGCTCCTTGCGGGGTGCGGGGTCGGTACGCTTTCGGGTGGGCACGCGGTCAGGGTATCGGTGCGTTGGAGTAGGGTCAGGCGCCCGTCCGAACCGTGAAGCCTATGTTCCATGATAGCACCATTGATGCCAACGTAGGGTCATGACCACGAAACAGCCTCGCGTCGGAGTCTACGCCCGCATCTCAGATGACCGCGACGGTCAGCAGACCGCCACCGCCCGGCAGATGGAAGACTGCCGCGCCTTCGTCGAGCGCAAGGGCTGGGAGGTGGCGGACGTCTTCGAGGATGTCGACATCTCCGCCTTCAGCGCGAAAGTGAAGCGGCCGCAGTTCGAACGCATGCTTGGCGCCTTGCGCGCGGGAGACCTCGACGGCGTGCTCGTCTGGAAGCTCGACCGCCTCACCCGACAGCAGCGCGACCTCGTGCGCGTGACCGAGGCTTGCGAGGTCCATAAAGCCTTCATCTGCTCCGTGACGGAACCGATCAACACTGCCGACAACATCGGCCAGTTCGTCGCCGAGTTGCTCGTGGCGCAGGCGAGGATGGAGAGCGCCAACACCAGCCTGCGGCAGCGGCGCAAGGCGAAGGAGCAGCGCGAGCAGGGTGCGCCGCCTTCGAACGGACGGCGCTGCTTCGGCTACGCCGCCCGCTACACGCGGATCGCCGAGGAAGAGGCCGCGCTCATTCGCGAGGCGCGAGACCGCCTCTTTGCCGGGGAGAGCCTGCGCAGCATCTGCTTCGACTGGGAGGCGCGAGGCATCAAGACCACGGGCGGCAACCCCTGGCGCACGCAGTTCCTCCGCCGCCTCCTGATGTCAGCGACGCTCGCCGGTCAGCGGGAACTGGAGGGCAAGCTCTATCCCGGCACGTGGGAAGCGATCTTGACGCTCGAAGACCATCGCCGCCTGAGGGAGCACTTCGGCGCGCGGGGCGGCGGTGCCCGGCCAGCGACGGTGGGTCTGTTGACGGGCTACGTGCGCTGCGCTTGCTGTGGGACACGGATGTCATCGAGCCGGCGAGCCGACAGCGCACGGAGATATGTTTGCCGGAAGGCGCCCGGCACCGGTGGCTGCGGGACGACCACCTCGCGGGCAGAGCCGCTTGAACAGCTAGTAGCGGAGATGGTGTTCGTGGCGGTGGACGACGCCCGTCTGCGGGCGAGCCTCGAAGCGAAGGGCGAGCGGGACGACGGCCTAGTAGCGGCGCTGCGTGCGGATGAAGAGGCACTGGAGTCGCTTGCGCGGGACTACTACGCGGACCAGCTGGTGACAAGGGAAGAGTTCTTCGCGGCAAGGGGGGCGCTCACGGCGCGGCTGGAGGCGAACCGGATGAGGCTGGCGCGGCGGACCAGCAACGGCGCAGTGGGCCGGTTCATGGGGCAGGGCAGGTTGTTGCGGGAGGCGTGGGCGACGGCTTCGCTCGAGTGGCGGAGGGCGATCGTGGGGGCGCTGCTGGAACGGGTGGAGATCCTGCCGGGGAGGGCGGGGCGGCTGCCGTTCGACCCTG
>JAYUAG010000435.1:0-3507 GCA_043741475.1 Thermoflexaceae bacterium
TGTGCCATGCTGGGCGCGGTCATGAGGCTGCGTCTGGCGGTCGGCCGGACGGTCGCCCTTGTGTGGGAGGCCCTCGTTGACCAGCTTCGTCATCGCCGCCACCGTCTTGCTCTTCAGTTCGGCGCCCTGGGCAGCGGTGATCTTGCCGTTGTCGATCGCCTGCTGAATGTGCGCGTTGGCGGCGGCCACAAGCGCGTCGATCACCTTCTGGGCGCTGACGTTGTGCGCGGTGGCCACCTGGGCGATCGTCTTGCCGCCCTTCAGCTCGTCCGCAAGGGCCTTCGGGTCGATGCCGATCGCCTCCGCGGCCGTCTTAATAACACCTTTCGCGACACCGTCGTGGCGGTCGCGGCCTTCGGCCTGTTGCTGGGGCGTAGGTACTGGATCGCCGGGACTCTGCGCGAAGACCGGGACCGCGACGCCAGCCGCGATGAGCCCCGTCAAACCAATCGCCATGAGCCGCTGCCTGCCATGAATCTGCATCTGTGTGTCTCCTCTTGCTCTGCGGCCGTTTGCGGCCGTCTCTTCTCGGAAATGGCGCGATACGGGCGGGAAGTGACGGCCGGGATCCGGCCGGAGCCAACGCTTTACGCGGCCTTACCTGTACTGTTCGACCCACCGCCCTTCGAACAGCAAGAGGTCGCCGGAAACGACGCTTACACGCGCGGGACGCGAGACCACTTCGTTATGGACGCCACGTGGGCTGAAGTCCAGTTCGGCGGCGTGCAGCTCCCATCGTAGCCCATGTGTCGTGACGCCGGTGCAGCGGCCGATCGCCACAAGAGACACGACCGTCCCCGGCGGGGCGTCGATAGCGGCCTCGCCATCGACCAGGTGGACGGAAAACTGGTCATCGATCAGCCGTACGTCAGCGCGCCCGCGCATCAGCACAGGCAGGGAGAGGTTCGCAAGCGCGTGGTCGGCGCGTCCCCCGGCCCAGGCGACGACATCGATCCGCGTGGCGCCGCGCTCGAGACAGAACTCAACGGCCTTCTGGAGGTCTGTGCGCTCCGGGTCGTCCACGCGGTGAACACGCGCGCCGCCAAGCCGCCCGCGGGTCTCGGGCGTCACGGAATCGAGGTCGCCCACAACGGCCGAAGGCATGACGCCGATCGCAAGCGCCTGGTTCGCTCCCCCATCCGCGGCCACTACGAGGCCCGCTGCCGCGACGAGCTCCCTGACCAGCTCGGCCGACGGCATCTCGCCGTTCGCAATGACGAGCGCCGGCCCGGTCACGGCGACGCCTCCCCCAAAAGGCGCTCCACGTTGCGCTGGTGGTAGTGCGCTCCGCGGCGCATGCCATGCGAGATGACGGCGAAGGCTGGCGTGTTATGGGCTTCGTCCCACGCTTCCACTTCTTCGAGCGCCCGGCGCGCGCCCGCGGCGTACGCGGCCGCTTCCGCTGCCCGCCCGTCGAGCGCCGCGTCCAGCGCCGCTGCCCGCGCAGCAAGGTGTCGCGCACTGGCAGCGACGAAGTGCGCCTGCTGCAGCTCGCGGTCCAACCGCTCGCAGCGAGGCGCGCGGGCGAGAGCGGCCGCCGCCGCTTCGAACCGCGCAGCTGCACCGAGCGCCTCCGCGATCTTCTTCCGGAACGTATCCCTGGGGGACTGAAAGAAGTCCAGGACGTCGTGGCGCGGCCCCTGCTCCAGATCGTGAAGCGCGAGCAACTCGCGGAGCGCGGCGTCCTGCTCCAGGTAGTAGGCAGCAGCCTCGGCGGCAGCTTCAGGAAAGGCGAGCGCGCAGAAACTGGCAAGGGCAGCGTCAACATCGAGGCCCGGGTTCCACATCGCCTTCGCCGTCAGCCAGGCGTGAAGCGGTGGCCCGAGCCAGGGCCGGTCGCTCACCGTCAGGTTCTGGATCTCGCCCACGCCCGCCGCCGCGTAGGCGCGAAGGTCAGCCGGGAGGGTCGCCAGGTGGGGCGGCGCCAACCCCTTGAAGAGGATGCTATCGCTGTAGTACTCGAACACCTGCGTACGCTCGGGGCCGAACTGCTCCGCCATCCTCAGGAAGGGCTCCCAGTGTTTCGTACGGTTCCGAGCGCAGTCCGGGTCCTCGATCGCCACGGAGTAATCTCGTTCGCGCGGCGCGAAGAGGAGCGTGACGTTCTCCCGCGGCCGGGTCGCCGACGGTGGTTCGAGCGTGTCGTGATAGGCGAGGTGGGCCACCCGCACCCCGCTCCCCTCCAGAGCCGCTGCCACCGCGTTGGTCGCCCGCAGCGCCTGGTCCGACGCAGACCGCCCGGAACATCTCGCGCACTCGCACCATCCGCCGCCGCGGATGTCGTCCGCCCAGAAGTGATACACATCCGCGCCTGCAAACCTCGCCACGAAAGCTTCGGCCGCCTCACCCAACGCGGCCAGCGCCTCCGGTGAGGCCGTGCAGAGGTTGAAGCGGGCCTCTCGCGCGCCGCCGCGTTCCGGGAACCACTCCGGATGACCGGCGAAGTGGTCACGCGACAGCAAGGTGGGCAGGTGGTGCCCGCCAAATTGGAGACTCATCGACCGTTCCGCCGCGGCGGCGCGGATCTCAGCGCCCTCGCGGTCCCAGAGCTCAAAGAGCCAGCCGCCACGGTCGCTGGCGCGCTCTTCCGCGGTCGCCGGCGGTCGCGTCCCCGGCGGCCGCACGCGGCTGGGCGGCGTGTCGTGGAAGAAGACGCTGTTCATGCGGTTGCGGCTCGCCCATGGCAGCCAGTCGCGCCACTGGTCGTGCAAGGCGTCCTGGCCGAGGACGAGCGTGCGGCGCGCGAAGGCCGGTGTCTCGCGGTATTCGCCCGGTTCGAGCGCCATGCCAACGTTGAAACAGGCCTCAGCCTCGCCCGGCTCCGGCCAGCCGAAGCCCAGCCGCTCCAGCAGCCACGCGACCGCGTTGATCAGGCCTCGCGGGCTCTCCCCCACCAGGGTCACGTCTCCACGGGCGACCGTTGCGTGGAACCCATCGCCGGAGCGCTGCTCCGCGCTCAGGCGCAGCCGGCCAGCGTCGGCCGAAGCCGGGCCCAGACGCCCCAGATGCAGACGCAACTCATTCAAGGCGTGAACCGGCGCCACGGCGCCCGCCTCGATCGTCATCCCGGCCAGTTGCGCTGCCGTCACCATCGTCCCGATCCTACTCGGCGGCGGCGCGGCGCGTCTCACGTTCTCGCGCGTCCATCCGAACGGCGACGCGCGCAGTTCGGACGGCGGTGGTGCTGACACCGGCACGGTCTGACATGTTGGATACAACCCGCTTGCTTACGCGCGCGGTTCGGACTGCGCTGGTAACTCCCCGAACGCTACCAGGTGTCGACGTTTCGCCGCTTCTTCTCGCGGCGCGGCAGCGGCGGCGGGACTGAGCGCAGCCCGTTCAGGATCCAGCGCCGCGAATCCATCGGGTCGATCACGTCGTCGACGCCGAAGGAAACGCCCTGGTGGATCGCCTTGCTGCGTTCGTAGGCGCGCGCGACCAGGTGTTCGTAACGGTCGAGACGCTCCTTTGGGTCTTCGATGAGGGCGAGTTCGTTACGGAAGCCGA
>JAYUAG010000436.1:0-3504 GCA_043741475.1 Thermoflexaceae bacterium
CCCAACCACATCCGCAAGCGCCACTTCGACCTGCTCGCCCCCGCCGCGGAGCGGCTTGACCACCGCGACGCCGCGCGCCAGCTCGTCCTCCCCGAGCACGACCGCGTAGGCCGCTCCTGAGGCGTCGGCGCTGCGGAACTGGGACTTCAGGGAGCGGCCGGTCTCGCCCACGAGCGTCGCAATGCCCGCCTGGCGGAGGTCCCCGGCGAGCTTGAACGCGGCGCGGTGCGAGTCCGGCGCGCGGTGCACGATGAACACCTCGGCGTTGGGCCGCTCGGGGAAGGTCACCTCGTACTTGCGCATCTCAATGATGATCCGCTCAAAGCCGGAGCCGAAGCCCATGCCCGGCGTCGGCGGCCCGCCAAGCAGTTCGACGAGGCCGTCGTAGCGGCCGCCGCCACCGATCGTGCTCTGCGCGCGCTCGTCGTCCGTGGGGACGATCTCGAAGACCGTGCGGTTGTAGTAGTCGAGGCCGCGCACCAGCAGAGGGTCGATGCTGAAGGGGATGCCCGCCGCCGTGAGCGCCTCCATGAGCGCCTGGTGGTGCGCCGCCGCCGCTTCGCTGAGCTGGTCGATGAGCTTGGGCGCCGCCGCCTTGAACGCCTGGTCGCGTTCGTCCTTGCTGTCGAGCAGGCGCAACGGGTTGCGCTCCAGCCGCCGCTGGGAGTCAGCCGAGAGTCGCTCGACGTGGGGCGCGTAGTACGCCTTTAGCCGCTCAACATAGGCCCGGCGCGGTTCAAGGTCGTCGATCGAGTGCAGCCGTACTTCCAGGTTGCGCAGCCCAAGCCGCTGGTAGAGCGTCCAGAGCAGGCTGATCACCTCGGCGTCGACGAGCGCGTCTGCGGAGCCGAGCACCTCGCAATCGAATTGCGTGTGCTGTCGATAGCGGCCCTTCTGTGGCCGGTCGTAGCGGAACATCTGGTGCGTCGTGTAGAGGCGGACGGGCTGCGGCCAGCTCGCCATGCCGTGTTCGAGGTAGGCGCGCGCGATCGCGGGCGTCGCTTCCGGCGTGAGCGCGAGCTGCTCCCCGCCGCGGTCGGTGAAGGCGTACATTTCTTTCTCGATGATGTCGGTCGTGTCGCCCGTGCCCTTTTCGAACAGGCCGGCCGCCTCGAAGACGGGCGTATCGATGCGCCGGTAGCCGAAGAGGCGCGCGACCTCCTTCGCCGCTTCGTGGATGGCGGCCCAGTACGGTTGCTCATCAGGGAGTACGTCTTCGGTGCCGCGCGGGGCCTGGAAGCGGTTCGCCATCGTCGCTGTTCGTCCTGTCCCCGCCGGCCATCGGCCGGGGTGTCATGGTAGAGTAGGGAGGTCACCGCAGCCGGGCAAAGGATGTCGCGCCCTTGAGTGTTCGCGCAGCTGAACGGACCGTGCCGGCCGACCTCGTCGAGCCGCTGATCGCGCGCGCGGGCGCCTACCTCCCGGCCGAGCGGCTCACGCTGGTGCGCAGCGCCTATGCGTTCGCGGCGGAGTGTCACGAAGGCGTGCTCCGAAAATCCGGTGACCCGTACATAACGCATCCGGTCGCGGTCACGGAGATGGTCGCTGCGCTTGAGCTCGACCACCACGCGCTCGCGGCGGCGCTCCTGCACGACGTCCAGGAGGACTGCGGCATCCCCAACCTGGAACTCAAGAAGCGCTTCGGTCCGGAGGTGGCGGCGCTCGTTGAGGGGCTGACCAAGCTCGACCGGCTCTCGACGCAGGCCGGCGAACACCTCTCTCGCGACTCCGCGCAGGCCCAGAACCTCCGCAAGATGTTCCTCGCGATGGCGGAGGATGTTCGCGTCGTCCTGATTAAGCTCTGCGACCGCCTCCACAACATGCGAACGCTCTGGGCGCAGCCGCCGGAGAAGCAGAAGCGCATCGCCACGGAGACGATGGAAGTCTTCGCGCCGCTCGCCAACCGCCTCGGGGTGTGGGGCGTCAAGTGGGAGCTCGAGGATCTCGCCTTCCGCTACCTTGAGCCCGCCCGGTACAAAGAAATCGCCGAACTCGTCGCGGCGAAGCGTGACCAGCGCCAGATGTACATCGACCAGGCGATCGCGGCCCTCCGGCCGCTCCTCGCTGAGGCTGGCATCAAGGCCGAGATCACCGGCCGCGCCAAGCACATCTACAGCATCCACCAGAAGATGCGGCGCTACTCCGACCAGGCGAAGTCGTTCGACCAAATCCACGACCTGCTCGCCGTCCGCATCATCGTCGAGACGGTCGGCGACTGTTACCACGCCCTCGGCGCGATCCACCAGCTCTGGCGGCCGATCCCCGGCCAGTTCGACGACTACATCGGCAACCCCAAGGACAGCCGCTACCAGTCGCTTCACACGACCGTGGTCGGCGCCGGCAGTCGCCCGCTCGAGATCCAGATCCGCACCCACGAGATGCACCGCGTCGCCGAATACGGGGTAGCCGCGCATTGGGCCTATAAGGAAGGCGGCAAATCGACCGCGAACGACGAGACGCGCATCGCCTGGCTGCGCCAGCTGCTCGATTGGCAGCGCGACCTCACCGGGGCCGAGGAGTTCGTCGAGACGGTCAAGACGGACATCTTCCAGGACCAGGTGTTCGTCTTCACGCCGCGAGGCGAGGTCATCGACCTCCCTGCCGGGGCGACGCCGCTCGACTTCGCCTACCGCATCCACACCGACCTTGGCCATCAGACCGTGGGTGCGAAGGTAAACGGCCGGATGGTCGCGCTCCACAGCGGGCTCAAGACGGGCGACGTCGTGGAGATCATGCGCAGCCGCGCGCCGGACAAAGGCCCGAGCCGTGACTGGCTCAACCCGAACCTCCGCTACGTCCAGACGGGCCATTCGCGCGAGAAGATCCGCCAGTGGTTCCGCAAGCAGGAGCGCGCGGAGAACATCGACAACGGCAAGGCCCAGTTCGAACGCGAGATGAAGCGCCTCGGCTTCGATATCAGTGGACGCCACGACGAGATTTTGTCGATGTTCGGCTACCCCGCCTGGGACGACTTTTACGCAGCCATCGGCTACGGCGGCGTCAGCACCACCACGATCGCGCGGCGGCTCGGGCTGCTGATCCAGGAAGAGGAGACGGCGCTCGAGCCATTGCCCGAGCTGCCTCAAAAGATGGAGCCAGCCGTCCTTGGCGCGCCCGGAATGCGCGTGCTCGGCATCGGCAACCTGCTGACCACCATGGCGCGCTGCTGCGGCCCCGTCCCTGGCGACCAGATCGTCGGCTACGTCACCCGCGCGCGGGGCGTGACCGTCCACCGCGCCGACTGCGTCAACGTCCTCAACGAAGAGGAGCGCGACCGCCTCGTCGAGGTCGAGTGGGGCGCGGCGGGCAAGCTCTATCCGTCCACGGTGCACATCGAAGCGTGGGACCGGGTTGGCCTGCTGCGCGACATCTCTTCGCTGATCACGGAGGAAAAGGTGAACATGGTGGGCGTGCGCACCCAGGAGACTGGCGAAGGCGGCGTGAGCATCCACGCCACCCTGGAGACGACCGGGATCGAGCAGCTCTCGCGGCTGCTCTCGCGCA
>JAYUAG010000437.1:0-8135 GCA_043741475.1 Thermoflexaceae bacterium
TGGTCGCCGCGGAAAACGCCGCCGCGCCGCCGCCGATGATGATGATGTCGTACATGTATTTCCTTTCTTTCGGTCTTGGCGGAGAGCGGGCGTCCGACGTCCGCCCAGTAAGCGACTAAGCAGGTGGCGGCTCTTCTCCCTCAATGACGGCCACGCAGGCGCAAGGATCCACGGTGGAGATGCGGTGGTTGTCAACTTCCTGGTGCTGCAGACCGTCCAGGACGGCAGCGAGCTGGGACTCGACGCGTTCGAGTTCGAGCCGTTGGGTGTGAACTTTGCTGAGGGTCGACTCGCACCGCTCAACCAACGCCTGGTGCATTTCGCGGCACGTCCCGTCGTGAAAGAGGCGAATGAGGTCCGTCATGTCGCTGGGCGGCAATCCCAACTCGCGGAGACGGCGGGCGAAATGCAGCGTTTCGACGTGCTCGGGCGGGTAGCCGCGATAGGAGTTGGCGGTTCGCGCCACCCGCGGGAGTACGCCGACCTTCTCGTAATAGCGGATCGTGTCCGCGGCGAGCCCTGAGGCCTCGGCCACCTGCCTGATGGTCAGCAGTTGTGTCATCGGTTGTCACGCTAAACCTTTAACCGGCTCTAATGTCAAGGGGCCGGTCGCGGCGCTGGCCGAAGCGTAGCGACCCGCGCTGTCACCGGCCGCGGGTTCTGCTCTGCTCGTTTGCATTTCTGAGAGGTAGAATCGGCGGGCGCGCCCGGTAATCTGGCGCCGCGGAGGCTGGCATGCTCTTCGTGACCGGCGGTACCGGCTACCTCGGTTCTTCGCTTATCGAGCTGTTGCTGCGTGAAGGCCACGAGGTCCGCGCCCTCGTCCGCCGACCCGAACGCTCCGACGTACTCCCGCCTTCAGTCGAACAGGCCGCCGGCGACCTCTCGGATGAAGACGTCCTGGCGCGGGCCATGGACGGCTGCGAGGGGGTCTTCCACCTTGCAGCATCCGTCGGCGGCACGCTGGAAGAGACGCGCAGATTCAACACCGAAGGCACTCGCCGCGTGATGCGCGCCGCCGCCCGCGCCGGTGTCGGGCGCCTCGTCCACACAAGCAGCAGCGCCGCCATCATCCGGCCGGACGGCCTCGTCAGTGAACAGCACGAAGGTCCTACCTCCCTGGTCGACCCGTATTCGGTCACGAAAGCCGAAGCCGAGCAGGAAGTCTTCGCAGCCGTCCGTGGCGGTCTTGATGTGCGGATAGTGAACGTCGTCAACGCCTATGGGCCAAGTCCCCGCGGCCCCTTCAGCTACAACGCCCTCATCCGCGCCTCATGCGAGGGCCGCATCAGCGCCGTCGTCGATGCGCGCGTGGGCTGGGTCCTCGCCGAGGACGTGGCTCGCGGCCACCTGCTGGCCTACGAGCGTGGCGCCGCCGGCACGCGCTACATCCTCTGTGGCGAACTGGCGACCTTTTCGCGGTTCCTCGGGCAAGCCGCCGCGCTCTGGCCCGAAGGCAAGCTGCCTGCCGTCCTGCCGCCGGGCAGCGATTTGCCACCCGAGGCGATGCTCTTTTCCCGGCGTTCCGAGGTCTACGGCAAACTTGGCCCCGTCTCCATCGAGGACACGAACGCACGCGCACTTGGCTTCGCGCCGCGCGGCATCGAAGAAGGACTGGCGCTCACGATCCCCTGGATCCGGGCGTCGATCACGGCTTGAGTCGGGGGAGGGCGTCGTAGCCCCCGCGGCGACGGAGGAAGAGTTTGACGGGTCAGGCTCGCCAGCTTCGCCTTCCGGTCACTGAGCGCCGCCGGCCAGGCGTGGTAGTCTCGCGCGATGCGCAACGATGTCCTGACCGCCCCCCGCCCTCTCCCTCCATGGTTCGACGACGCCAAGTTCGGGCTCTTCGTCCACTGGGGGCCCTCGTCGGTCGCTGGCTACGCCCCCCGCTCGGGCCGAGTCTGGGATGTCCCGGATCAATTCAAGGAGAACCCGTACACCGAGTGGTATTGGAACTCGTTGAAGATCCCCGGCAGTTCCGCCCGCCGCCATCACGACGCCACCTACGGCCCGGACTACCCATACGAAAACTTCGCGGACGAGTTCAAACGCCTCACTGCCGCTTGGGACCCCCGACCCTGGGCCGACCTGGCCGTGGCCGCTGGCGCGCGCTACGTCGTACCGGTCACCAAGCATCACGACGGTTTCTTGCTCTGGCCCAGCGCCGTCCGCAGTCCTCACGTCGCACCCGGCTACGCTTCCGGCCGTGATCTGATAGGAGATCTTGCGGGCGCCGTCCGCGCGAACGGCCTCCGCTTCGGCGTCTACTACTCCGGTGGCCTCGATTGGCCATGGCACAACCAGACGATCCGCTCGATGGCGGACATGGCGGCGGCCATCCCCCGCGATCCCGCTTACGCCGACTACGCCTTCGCCCACTGGCGCGACCTGATCGCGCGGTACTCGCCGGACTGCCTCTGGAACGATATCTACATGCCCGGTACCCGCGAACAGCTCGCCAGCCTCTTCGCCGACTACTACGCCGCCATCCCTGAAGGCGTGGTGAACGACCGCTACAAGCCACGGTTCACGTCGCGCGGGATGGAATCGGACGCGCACTGCGACTACAGCACGCCTGAATACACCGTCGAAGCCGATATCCGTGAGAAGAAATGGGAGTGCGTGCGCGGAATCGGTCACTCTTTCGGCTTCAACCGCGAAGAAGGCGAGGACGACTACATCAAGCCGCAGGCCCTCGTCCACCTGCTCGTGGACATCGTCAGCAAGAACGGGAACCTCCTCCTGAACATGGGGCCGCGGGCCGATGGGACCATCCCCGAACTTCAGCGGGATCGGCTTCTCGCCGTGGGCCGCTGGCTCGCCATCAACGGCGAGGCGATCTATGCCACCCGGCCCTGGCGCCGCGCCGAGGGCCAGACTGCCGATGGCACGTCCCTGCGCTTCACGCGACGCGGCGACGACCTCTACGTCCACGTCCTGTCCGCCCCGGAGCCGCGTGAGTGGCTCATTCCGGATGTCTTGCCGCCTGCGTCCGCTGCGGTACGCATCCTCGGCCTGGACGGGCCAGCCACATGGCGACCAACCGACAGCGGGATGGCGGTGACGGTACCGCCGGGCATTGCCAGCGAGCACGCCTTCGTCCTCGCAATTCGCGGCGCGGCTGCAGACTGACGGTCGCTGTCCTGCACAGGGAACCGCGCGCCTCGGCAAGCGGACGCAGCGCCCCGCCCGGCGCCACCGGGCCGCTGGCCGCTCCAGGGCAGTCGCCGGTACTGCTGCCGCAGCCGACAATAGCCCCCTCGTGACCGTCTCCTCCGACCTCTTTCTTGCCAACGCCAACGTTTGGGACCACGAAGCGCGCGTCTTCGTGGCCGGTGTCGATCTATCGGTTTGTGACGGGCGAATCGCGGCGCTGGGCGGTGGACTCTCGCGCGTGAACGGCGTCCGCGTTCTCGACTGCTCCGGGCGCTTCGTCGTCCCCGGCCTGATTGACTGTCACGTACACATCACCAGCAACGGCGAGCCGAACGAGCTGGGCACGCTGCGCAACGACCCGCCGCCCGTGCGCGCCTGGAAGGCGGCGGAGAACGCCCGGCGCACTCTGCATGCCGGCTTCACGACGGTGCGTGACCTCGGCGCGGCGGAGGCGCTCAACGTCCACCTTGCCCGCGCCGTAGAGTCCGGGCTCATTGAAGGCCCGCGTATCCTCGCCGCAGGCATGGGCGTGACCATGACCGGCGGCCACGGGCACGGCTTCATCGCCCGCGAGGCAGACGGCCCGGACGAAGTCCGCAAAGCCGTGCGCGAACAGCTCCGCTCCGGCGCAACCGCGATCAAACTCTTCGCCAGCGGCGGCGTGCTCACGCCCGGCGTCGACCCGCGCTCCCCCTCCTTCACCGAAGCGGAAATGGCCGCTGGGGTGGAAGAAGCACACAAGGCCTTCCGCATCGTCGGCGCCCACGCCCAGGCGACGCAGGGCATCAAGAACGCGATTCGTGCGGGAGTCGACTCGATCGAGCACGGCGTCTGGCTCGACGAGGAGGCGATCGGCCTCATGCTCGAGCGCGGCACGTACCTGGTTGCTACGCTCACGGCGCCCGCAGTGATGGCGGAGGCGGATGCGAGCGCGGGTGTGGCCCCGTTCGCAGTCGAAAAGTCGAACCTCGTGCTGGCCGATCACCTGGCGAGCTTCGCCGCCGCCGTCCGGGCCGGAGTGAAGGTCGCCATGGGGACCGATCAGGGCACTCCGCTAAGCCGCCCCGGCGAAAACGCCCAGGAGATTGTGCGCATGGCCGCGAACGGGCTTTCGAACGCGGCGGCGTTGCTTTCCGCGACGGCATGGGCGGCCGACCTGCTGAAGGTGGAGGCCGGTCGCCTCACCCCCGGACTCCTTGCCGATATCCTCGTCCTCGATCGCGACCCCTTGAACGACATCACCGTCCTGGCCAACCAGGACACCATCAGCGCGGTCATCGCCGCTGGACGCATCGTCCGCTGCGCGTCGCGACTCTCGGAGGTATCAACATGAGCGAACTCGCAAAACGCATTGGCCGTATCCAGCGCCGCGAAGTCAGCGGCGGCATGGGCTTCGGCGCTACGAGGCGCGAACAGCCCCGCGCCATGCTCCTTGCCGTCACGGTAGCCACGAGCGCCGAGGCGAAGACTGCGGTCGCATCCGGCGCCGACATCGCGATCCTTACCGGCCCCGGCGCCGCCGCTGCCATCAAAGGACTCGACAAGGTGTGCGCCGGCGCGCAACTGGATACTTTGGACGAGGCCGCCGCCGCCGCTCTGCGCCAGGCGGGGTGTGATTTCGTCATCAGCCCGCTCGAGACCACCGCTTCCGCCGCCGTCGACACGGACGCGATGGGCCAGGTCGTCGCCATCGCCGACAGCATCTCCGATGCCACGCTGCGTGCCCTCGGGCCGCTCGGACTTGATGCCCTCTTCGTCCCGACAGACCACGGCACCACAACGCTGGCCGCGCAGCTCGAGCTCGTCCGCTTCGCCTCCCTGAGTGGTCTCCCCCTCGCCGTCCCGATCGCGCCCGGCGCTGCTGTTCCGCAACTCCGGGTGCTGCGCGATTCTGGTGTCGCCATGGTGATTGCCGCGGCCGGCGCTAACGCCGAGCAGATCAAGGCCCTTGTGGACTCGCTCAAAGCCGTCCCCGCGCCGAAGAAGGGCTCGAAGGGCGGGGATATGGCTATCGTGCCCTCAATCGCGCAGCGCGGCGGCGACGAGGACGACGACGACGACGACGACGGCGAGGAGTAGCGTCGTGGGACTGATCGAGGTCGAGGCGGAGGATCTCGACTTCCTTCGCCGATACGGCCCCTGGGAGCCCTTCACGCTCGTTCAGGCGAAGGAGCAGTTCGACCCGCTTGGCATCCCGTGGTGGGTCGCGGGCGGCCTGGCCGCCGAGGCCTTCAGCGGGGTGCAGCGGGCACACGAAGACATCGACATCTCCGTCTTCCGGAAACATGTGCCGGTGCTACGTGAGGCGTTCGATGGCAGATACCACCTCTGGTCCGCGGGTTCGGGTTCTCTGCGGCCGATCAGCGACCGGTTCCCCGAGCCAGCCGAGGATGCGGACCAGCTATGGATGCGCGAGCACGCACTTGCGCCCTGGCGCGCGGACATCGTCCTGAACCCGGACGACGACGGCCGCTGGGTGAGCCGGCGCGACCCAACATTCGTCGCCGCCCTCGACGAGGTGACGTGGGAACGTGACGGTGTGCGGTTCCTCAACCCGGAGATCGTGCTGTGCTTCAAGGCGAAGTTTGTGCGACCTAAAGACGAACACGACTTCGCCGCGATCGTCCCGCGGCTCGATGCCGGTAGACGGGCCTGGCTCGCTGACTACCTGCGCAGATGCGAACCGGGCCATCCCTGGCTGGCGAGACTGTAAGGCGAGAACCAGACGGCTGCCTAGTCTGGCCAGTACACGAGCGTACCTCGTCTAAAGAGCGCGGTCCGATTCGCCCGGGCGAATACTTCGACCACCGCCGCGTCTTCGGTGCCCACAACAGGGATGCACGGCGCGCCCGCTCGGCCAACGATCCCCGCTCGTCGCACGGCTCTCACGACATCATCGTCGTCGGCCTTGGACGAGATCTCAATCGCCAGTCGCAGGCGTTTGCCCGCGCGGTCGACCCCTTCCACCACCAGGTCAACGTCTCGGACATCGTCCCACTCCTCCTCGGTAATCGTCCCCGTCTTCCACGCGTCCCTGAGGCCGGCAATTGCGCCCGGGGAAACGACCGAAACCTGATCCAGTGTTCGGCCGAACACCGCCGCAGCGCGCCGCTCGTACCAGGCTTCGAGGTCTCCGCCCTTGAGGCGCGCGACATTATCGTTGAGCACGTGGATGTTGCCCTTGATATCGATGATATCGCCCTTCATCACCGTGATGTCGCCTTTGATATAGACGACATCGGCCTCGAGTCGCGCGAGCCGGGCATCGGTCCGCTCTATGATCGCCCGGACGGTCTCTTCCAGTCGCTCTACCGCGCGCCGCAGTGAGGCGATCTCGTCCGCCACAAGGATGCGGCGCAATTCCACCTGCCACTCAGGATTCGACTTGAGCAGCGCGAGGAAGTCTTGGAAGTCGGCAACGAGGAACGCCATGCCCCCGATCGTATCACACCAGCCCGCCGCACCCGACGCCTTGGCCCAAACCCTGTATGATTCGCGCCCGCAGCCTATCCCGCGGAGTACTCATCACATGGCCAACATCTCTGGCGCCGAAATCACCGTCCGCGCCCTCAAGCAGCAGGGCGTCGACTACATGTTCGGCATCATCGGCTTCCCCGTGATCGCGATCGGCGTCCACGCCCAGCGCGCCGGCATTCGGTACGTCAACTGCCGCAACGAACAGTCCGCGAGCTACGCCGCCGCCGCCGTCGGTTACCTGACCGGGCGCCCCGGCGTCTGCCTCGCCGTCTCCGGCCCTGGCATGATCCACGGCATCGCCGGGATGGCCAACGCCTGGTCCAACTGCTGGCCGATGATCCTCATCGGCGGCGCGAACGACTCCTACCAGAACGGCCAGGGCGCCTTTCAGGAAGCCCCGCAGGTCGAGACAGCCCGGCCCTACGCCAAGTACGCCGCGCGCGTCGACAGCGTCGCCCGGCTCCCCTACTACATTGAGCAGGCCGTCCGCTCAACGATCTACGGCCGCCCTGGCGCCGCCTACCTGGACCTCTCCGGCGACATCATCTCCGGGCAGGTGGACGAAGATACGGTCACGTACCCGCCCCGCTGCCCCGACCCCACGCGCACCTGCGCGCCCGCGGACAACATCGACTCCGCCCTCGCCGCCCTTAAGTCCGCGAACAGCCCGCTCGTGATCGTCGGAAAGGGCATGGCCTACGCCAACGCCGAGGACGAGGTACGTGAGTTCCTCGAAGCGACCCAGCTGCCCTATCTCGCCACGCCGATGGGCAAGGGCGTTGTCCCGGACGACAACCCCCTCTCGGTCGCTGGCGCACGCACGCACGCCCTCCAGAACGCCGATGTCGTCTTCCTGATGGGCGCGCGCCTCAACTGGATCCTCCACTTCGGCGTGCCCCCGCGCTTCAACCCGAACGTCCGCATCATCCAGCTCGACATCGCCCAGGAGGAGATCGGCACGAACGTGCCGACCGAGGTCGCGCTCGTCGGCGACGGCAAGGCGATCACCGGCCAGCTCGTCGCCCGCCTGAAGGAGAAGCCCTGGCAGTACCCCAGCGAGACCACGTGGTGGACCGCGCTGCAGGCGGGCATCGAAAAGAACCGCGCCGCTACCGAGCCGCAGATGAACGACGACTCCTCGCCGCTCAACTACTACCGCGTCTACAAGACCATCCGCGAGCTTATCCCCCGTGACGCCATCATCCAGAACGAGGGCGCGAACACGATGGACATCGGCCGCACGCAGTTGCCCAACTTCTACGCGCGTCATCGTCTCGACGCCGGTACCTTCGGCACGATGGGCGTGGGCATGGGCCAGGCGATCGCGGCCGCCGTCGTCCACCCGGACAAGAAGATCGTCAACGTCCAGGGCGACTCTGCCTTTGGTTTCAGCGGCATGGAGATCGAGACGGCCTGCCGCTACCGGTTGCCGATCACGACGATCATCATCAACAACAACGGCATCGGCGGCGGCCCCGAGGAGGTGTTGCCCCCGGACAAGA